>CAIOYU010000455.1 GCA_903862565.1 uncultured Actinomycetes bacterium
CTGACCACCGGTAGCACCAGCACCACCGTTACCGGCGTTACCACCGTTACCGCCCTGAAGGCCGTCACCGCCATTACCGCCATTACCGGCAGCACCAGCAACTCCGGCGTTACCACCGCTATGGCTGCTGTATTCGCCCGGGGTGGTGCCGCCGGCGGTGCCACCGTTACCGCCGGTACCGCCCTTACCGCCGTCACCGGTTGTCCCGCTCGCACTGATCCCGCCCTTGCCGCCGGCGCCACCATCGGCACCGCTGCCGGCCCGGCCGCCGTTTCCTCCGGAGGCCGTCTGGCTGATGTTTCCGTTGCCGCCGTTACCGCCGTTGCCGCCGGTGCCGCCGGCTCCGCCCACGCCGCCGTTGCCGGTGGTTGCGGTGCCGCCGTCACCGCCGCGGCCGCCGGCTCTGCCGGAACTGCCGTCCCCGCCGTTGTATCCGTCGACGAAGGGCGCGATGCCCTGTCCGCCGTTTCCACCCATGGCGCCGTTGCCGCCATTGCCGCCCACCCCGCCGATACCGCCGCTGAGGCCGTTGCCCCCAGCCCCACCGTCGCCGCCGGCGCCGGCCAAACCGGCGTTCCCGCCGTTCTGGTAGCTGGTGGTATCGGTGACAGCACCCCCGTTGCCGCCCTTGCCGCCGGCACCGCCGTTGCCACCGTTGCCGTCGTTGCCGTCAACACCCGTGCCGCCGTTACCGCCGCGGCCGCCGGAGGCGCCGGAACTGCCGTTCCCGCCGTTCCACGGCCCGAGGAATTCACCAGCCCAACCGGCGGTGCCGCCGGTGGCGCCGTTCCCGCCGTTTCCGGCGTTGCCGCCATTGCCGCCCTGGTAGCCGGTGCCGCCGTTACCCCCGGAGCCGGCCGCTCCCGCTGCGCCGGCGTTACCGCCGTCATGGCTGCTGCTCTCGGTGCTCTCGGCAGAACCCGCATTACCGCCGTTACCGCCGGCGCCACCATTGCCGCCGTTGCCGGCCTTACCGGTGGCGCTCAGTCCGCCGTTGCCGCCGTCACCCCCGCTCGCACCGGCCGCTCCGTTGCCACCGTCACCGCCCGAGAGTGTCTCGCTGTAGCAGCCAAAGCCGCCGTTCCCACCGCTGCCGGCTTGGCCACCGTTACCGCCGTTACCGCCGATGCCGGCAGTGGCGTTACCGCCGTCGCCACCTCGGCCGCCCACACCGCCGTTGCTGCCGCTACCGCCGTCGTATCCCTCCAGAGCAGCAAAGTTGCCACTGTCGCCACCGTTACCGCCGATGCCGCCGCTGCCCCCGGAGCCGCCCTCGCCGCCGTTGTAGCCGGTGCCACCATTGCCGCCGTTGCCGCCACGGCCGCCCGTGCCGGAGTTGCCGCCATCGTGGCTCGGCGCGACGAACGAACCGTCGCCGATCGGTCCGCTGCCGCCGACGCCGCCGTTGCCGCCGGCGCCGCCATTGCCGCCGTCCCCGGTTCTGCCACCGCCCCGGCTGATGCCGCCAGCTCCACCGGCGCCGCCATCGGCCGCGTCGCCGGCATTGGCACCGCTCCCGCCGCTGAGGGCAGGGCTTCCGCCGCCCCAACCGCCGTTGCCGCCGCCACCGCCCGCACCGCCGTTGCCGCCGTTGCCGCCGTTGCCGCTCCCGACGGCGTCGCCACCGGATCCACCCTGAGCGCCGGCGGAGCCACCTGTGCCGGCGCCTCCGTCGTACCCGCTCTGCACGACGCCGACGCCACCGGTGCCGCCGTACCCGCCGCTGCCGCCGAAGCCACCGCTCCCGCCATTGCCGCCGTTCCCGGTGTTGTAGCCGAGCCCGCCATCGCCGCCTCGACCGGCAGTGGCGCCGGCAGCGCCGCCTCGTCCGCCGTTGCCGCCGCCGTTTCCGCCGCTGCCGCCGCTGCCGGCATTGCCGCCAGCGCCGCCGACGCCGCCGTTGCCGCCGCCGACGCCGATCTGCCCGCCGTTGCCGCCGGTGGCACCCCGTCCACCATTGGCACCGATTCCGCCGTTGTAGGCGTCGGTACTGCCGTTCGTTTCGCCGCCGAGGCCGCCCCAGCCGCCGCCCCCGCCGGCGCCACCCGCGCCGCCGTTGCCCGCAGCCCCCGTCCCGCCGCCGCCGGTGCCGCCGTTCCCACCGTTTCCGCCGACGGCGCCATTCCCGCCGGCACTACCCGCGCTGCCCTCGAAACCGTTGTTGAGCCCACTGAAGCCGCCGCCGCCGGCGCCGCCGCCGCCGCCGTCGCCTGCCCTGCCGCCGGTCCCGCTACCCGTGCTGACGCCGCCGGTGCCGCCCGTACCGCCGCCACCGCCGTTACCGGTTGTTCCGGCGGTTCCTAGTGCGGCGCCACTGGCCCCGTTAGCGCCGCCTGCGCCGCCTGCGCCGCCGTGCCCACCCAGTCCGCCGTCGCCCGCGTTCCCACCGTTCCCGTTACCGTTCGTCGTTCCACCGTTGCCCCCCGCCCCGCCGGCGGCGCCGTCACTGCCGTTGCCGCCGTTGCTGCCGGTCGCCGACGTATAAATGTCACCCGAGCCGCCGAAACCGCCGTAGCCGCCGACTCCGCCGGCACCACCGATACCGCCGTTACCACCGCTGACCGCGTAGCCCATCCCGCCGCTGCCGCCCGCACCTCCGGCCGCGGCCCTGCCGGCGTCGCCGCCCGTGCCTCCCGCGTTGCCGCCGTTACCGCCGTTACCGGCGTTGCCGCCCGCCCCAGCCGCGCCGCCGTTGCCACCGAGAGCGCCGCCGATACCGGCGTTGCCGCCGTTGCCGCCGTTGCCACCGAGAGCGCCGTTGCCGCCCTTGCCGCCGTTCTCCTGGTATCCACCAGTGCCGCCGGCGCCGCCGTTACCACCAACTCCACCGAGTCCACCGTCGCCGCCGTTACCACCGGCGCCGTCCGCGCCGACATTCCCGGCGATGCCGCCCAGGGCAATACTGCCCGCCGCCCCGCCGGCACCGGCGTTGCCGCCGGTGCCGCCGGTGCCGCCGGCGCCGCCAGCCGTGGCGTTTCCGCCGTTCCCGCCGGCATTGCCGGCGATTACGCCGTTGGTTCCGGCTGTACCGTTCGAGCCCGCACCGCCGCTGCCGCCGACGCCGCCGCCGGCACCGGGGCCGCCATTGCCACCGCTGCCAGCGGTGCCTCCGTTAGCGGCGCCGCCTCGGCCACCGGCACCACCCGAGCCACCCGCGAAGCCCGTGCCGCCGTCACCGCCTGTGGTGCCCGCTCGCCCGATCGCGCCTACCCCGCCGTTGCCGCCGTTGCCACCACGACCACCGACGCCAGCGGCACCGGATATCCCACCGGTTCCGGTCCCGGTTCCGACCGATCCGCCGAGACCGGCATCGCCGCCGCCTCCGCCGGCACCGCCGTCGAACCCGGCGCCGCCGGTATTCGCACCCGCGTTGCTGCCGTTACCGCCGTTGCCGCCGAAGCCGCCCTGGCCGCCGCTGCCGCGGGCACCGCCAAGACCCGCACTGCCGCCATTACCGCCGGTGCCGCCGACTCCACCGGCGTAGCCAAGGGCACCGGCGCCGGTCGACGGCGCCGTGCCGTTGGCCCCGGAACTGCCGTTGCCCCCGTTTCCGCCGTTACCGCCGACTCCGGCCGCACCCCTGATTCCAGCCGTGCCGGTGCCGGCGCCCGCCGCGCCACCGTCTCCGGCGCTGCCGCCGTTGCCCCCGCTACCTCCGGCGAAGCCCGCCGCCCCCGCGTTGGCACCGGCATTGCCGCCACGGCCGCCGTTACCGCCGTAACCGCCCTGACCGCCACTGCCCCGCGTGCCGCCGGCACCGGCGCTGCCGCCGTTTCCGCCGGAGCCGCCGCTTCCGCCGGCGTATCCGCTGGCACCTGCACCGGCGACTCCCCCGGAGCCGCTGGCTCCAGAACCACCGTTGCCGCCGTTGCCGCCGTTGCCCGCCACCCCGGCGGTGCCCGCAGTCCCGCCACCGCCTGACCCTGAGCCAGCCGCACCGCCGTCTCCGGCGTTCCCGCCATTTCCGCCGGCGCCCCCGTCTGCGCCTGCGCCTGCTCCGGCGGCGCCGTTACCGCCACGGCCGCCGTAGCCGCCTGCCCCACCCTGGCCGCCACTGCCCCGGGTTCCGCCGGACCCGGCGTCACCACCCGTACCCCCGGCACCTCCATTACCGCCGGTGTAGCCGCTGATACCGGAGGCACCGTTGGCCCCGGTCGAGCCGTTTCCGCCGCTGCCGCCGTTACCGGCCGTGCCGGCGTTGCCGTTAGTGCCGCCGGTGCCCGCACCAGTGCCAGCACTTCCGCCCTGTCCGGCGCTACCGCCGTTGCCGCCCGCACCGCCGTCGAACCCTGCACCACCGGTATTGCTGCCCGCATTGCCGCCGGTCCCACCCTGGCCGCCGCTACCACCGGACCCACCGCTGCCCCGGGTGCCGCCGGCACCGGCATTCCCGCCGTTTCCGCCGGCACCACCCTTACCGCCGGTGTATCCGCCATTGCCGGCGCCGGTGATCACCGCGGCACCGTCGGCGCCCACGCTGCCGTTGCCGCCATTGCCGCCGTTGCCGGCAAAGCCGGTGGTCCCCGAGGCTCCGTCGGCCGCCGAGCGGGCACCAGTACCGCCTGCGCCGCCGGCACCGGCATTGCCACCGTTGCCGCCTGCACCGCCGTCGAACCCGTTGCTGCTGTTGAGCGCCGCGGCGTTGCCGCCCCGGCCGCCGCTGCCGGCGCTACCGCCCTTACCCCCGGCCCCTCCGGAGCCATCGTTGCCCGCCTGGGCTTTACCCGCGCCGGTCCCGCCTGCGCCGCCGTTGCCGCCGCGGCCCGCGTCGCCGCCGTTCCCGCCGGTGCCGCCGGTGCCGCCGGTGGGCGACTGGGCGGTACCCGTCGCGCCTGCCGCGCCGTTGCCGCCGGTTGCACCGCTTCCACCGGCCCCGCCGGCGGCGCCGTTACCGCCGGCGCCGTCCGTGCCGGGGGCGGCGTTGCCCGCCCCGCTACCGCCTAGGCCACCGGTCCCACCCCGGCCGCCCGTGCCGCCGTTGCCACCATGGGTGCCGTTGCCGCCGTCGGCGCCGGCAGTGGCGCCGTTGGCGCCCTTGTATCCGTCACCTCCGCTTCCCCCAACGCCGGCGTCCCCGCCCCGGCCGCCGCTACCGCCCGGTCCGTCGGTTCCGGAGGCCGCAGAGCCGGCGCCGAGCCCGCGGGAACCGCCTACCCCGCCGCGGCCGGCCGCGCCGCCGTTGCCGCCGTTGCCGCCGTTGCCAGCCGCTGTCAGAGCGGTGCCCGCAGCGCCCATGGCGCCGGAGCCCCCGTGACCTCCCTTGCCGCCGGCCCCGGCTGCAGCGCCGTTGCCGCCGGCGCCATCGGTGCCGGCGGCGGCGTTACCGGCCCCCACTCCGCCCAGACCGCCGTCGCCGCCCCGCCCGCCGTTGCCGCCGCTGCCGGCGTCGCCGCCGTTACCGCCGTCCGCCCCGGCAGCAGCGCCTGCCGCGCCTTGGTACCCGTAGCCGCCGTTGCCGCCGGTGCCGGCGTTCCCGCCCTTCCCGCCGGCGCCGCCGGCAGCGTCGGTGCCGGAAGCAGCCGTACCCGCACCGAGCCCGCCGGCGCCGCCGCTTCCGCCCCGGCCACCGGTGCCACCACCGCCGCCGTTACCCCCGGCACCGCCAGCGAGAACCTGGGCTGTGCCCAACACGCCGCTTGCGCCGTAACCTCCGAAGCCGCCGTTACCCCCGACACCGCCGGTTGCACCGTTTCCGCCTGCGCCATCGGCGCCGGAAGCTGCGCTGCCCGCCCCGGAGCCGCCGAGGCCGCCCGTCCCGCCATGGCCGCCGTTCCCGCCTTTGCCACCGTTACCCGCGTTTCCGCCATCGGCCCCCGCGGTGGCGCCGTTGGCGCCTAGATAGCCGTTCCCGCCGCTGCCGCCAGCCCCGGCGTTCCCGCCTTTGCCGCCCTTGCCACCCGCTCCGTCAACGGCCGCCCGGGCACCGGTGACGCTGGTTCCCGCTGCTCCGCCAGCGCCGCCCTTGCCGCCGGCTGCACCCTGTCCGCCATCGCCGCCGGCACCGCCGTCGACGGAGTCTGCGGTACCTGCGAGGCCGGCGGCACCTCTGCCGCCGCGGCCTCCGTTACCGGCACCGCCACCGGCGCCGCCTGCACCGCCGACGCCTTTGTCACCGCCGCCGTTCCCACCGGCCCCACCGGCGCCGCCACTGCCACCGCGAGTGCCACTGGTTCCACTGTTGCCTGGTGACGCTGCGTCGACGCCGTCCGTCCCGGAAGCGCCGACTCCGCCATCGCCACCGGCACCGCCGTTGTCGGCCGCTGCCGAGCCACCTTTGCCACCGGCACCGCCATTGCCGCCGTTGCTCGACGCTGACGAGGCGCCGCCGTTTCCGCCGGTGCCACCCCTACCGCCGTCGCCCGCGTTCGAACCGCCCGCGCCCCCGTTTCCTCCGTCGCCGCCGTTGCCGCCGGAGAGTCCGCCTGTACCGCCGTTTCCGCCAGCACCGCCGAAGCCAAGGGATCCGGCGTCACCGCCGTTGCCGCCCTTGCCGCCCGGGCCACCGGCTGTGGTGTTTGAGAATCCGTCGCCGCCGGCGCCGCCACTGCCCGCGCCGCGAAGGACGGTGGCGCCATCAGCGCCGTCGGCGCCGCTGACGCCCTGCGATCCTCCGGTACCCGCCGCGCCACCGACCCCGCCCGAACCCGCCTTCCCCGCGTTACCGCCGGCGCCACCGTCGCCACCGTCGAGGTTTCCGGCGCCACCGGCCGCACCGGCACCACCATCCCCGGGAGATCCGGCGTCACCGCCCGCACCGCCAACACCCCCGGCGCCGTCGGCACCGGTCCGTTTGAGTACGAGGAAGGTCCGGCCACTGCCCGCACTGCCACCCGCGCCGCCAGCTCCGCCGCCGGCACCGTTGCCGCCGTTGCCGCCGACCAGGCCGTCCCCGCCCAGCGTGGTGGCGTTCGTGCCGGACTTGCCGTCGCCGCCACTACCGCCCCGACCGCCCGCACCGCCGGCACCACCGACGCCGCCGACACCGAGAACCACGCTCCCCTTGCCGCCCTTGCCGCCCGCACCGCCGTTCCCGCCGCGTGTTCCGTCGGTCCCTGATCTGCCCGCAATGTTCGCGCTGATGCCCGAAACGCCATCGCCACCCGCGCCACCCGCACCGCCGCGACCACCGCTGCCCGATATCGACGCCGCGCCCACGTCGCCACCGTTGCCCCCGTTGCCACCGGTGCCTGACGGATCGCCGGCCGCAACGCCGCCGCCGCCGTCACCGCCGTCACCGATGAAAAGGCCACCGGACCCGCCGCTGCCGCCCGCACCGCCATTGATGCCGATGACGCCCGCGCCCCCGTCACCGCCGCGGCCGTACCAGCCGGCTGAACCTCCGTTGCCGCCGCTGAAGCCATGACCGCCGTTGCCGATCATTCCGCCCTTGCCGCCTGTGCAGGCGATCCCCCCGGTGCAGGTCTCGGCGGTCCAGGAGTACCCGTTGCCGATCAGGATCCCGCCATTGGGATGCTCTGCAGTGCCGTCACCGAAGAGCCAGACACCCCCGATACCTACCGCGGACGCTGCTGGCTTCGAGGTGGCGGCCACGGCCGCCGCGCTCGCCGGGCGGACCGTGCCGGGGTCGAGCGGATCGCTCGTCGACGCCGGGGAGGTGCCCCCCGTCCCGCTGGGCTTTGCCGCCAGCTCCCGGCGAACCAGCGCCAGTGCGGCCCACATCTGAGGCGACGATCCGGGGGCGTCACCGCCACGATTGCCGAGCTGGGCGTCTGACCCAAACCACGACAACAGCCTTGCGCCGAGACCCGCCACCGCGGCCTTCGGTGATGCGACGGCTGCCGCCGGGGATGGGCGCAGCACCGGCTGTGCCGCGATGGCAGCGGAGGCGCCCGACCCCACGATCGACGACGCCACGATCGACGACGCCACGTTCGACGACGCCACCATCGATGACACCACCATCGACCCAGCCGAGGGATCGGCCGGCGCGGACTCCAGCGTCACATCCAGCGAGGTTCTGTCCACCGCGGCCGGGGTCGTCGTCGCCCTGACCGACGAGGACGCCGGCGACCCGCCGGAGGACGATGCCAGGTCGCGGGCTGTCTCGGTCGGGGCAGGCGGGAGCGACGAATCGGCGATGCGCTGCCGGTGGGCCCGCTCACCCGGACCGCCGGTCTTCCTCGGCCGTGTTCGCGCCGATATCGCTGATTCCGCGGTCCCTGCCGGATCTCCCGGCGTCGCGGCGGGTGCCGCCGGTGCACCAAGGCCGCGCGACCCCGCCTGCGGAGGCGCGGGACGCCCCGTCGGCGCGGAGGAGGCGGAGGACTCCGCCTGAGCGGTGGCGCCCGCCGAACCGGTGGTGTCCGCATACGCCATGGGTAGAGAGCCGATGCCCGCTCCAACGCCGAGGGCCACAGCCAATGCGCCAACCCGGCCGACTGAACTCGCATAGCCGAAATTCGCAGACCTCGCCGCACCGACTGCGGTCTTCAGCACCTGCACCCGCAGACCGATATTGGGAGCGCGGTGGCGTCCGTTGCGTCGAGGCAGGCCGGGCGCCGGTGCGGCGGGAGCCGACGGCACGGTGTCGATGTCGAAAGGCGAGGCAATATCCATGTGTTTCTCCCCCACCGGGAACGGCGTGCACGAACCAGCTATGGAACCAGTTCCAGGGCCTCGAAAGGTGTCGAATGAGCAAGAAAGATGCCAGGCGCCTGAAGTTGCCGCCTGCGCTCAGTTACTGGACCGATACCGCTGAAAACCATCATCCCTTGTGATATACCTCACTGCTAGTGTTTGCTGCGGCGAAGGCTAGGACTGGTTTGCGGGGGTTCGTTGTTGCTGGTGGCTTTCCCACGGCAGAGTGCGATGACTCTCCAGTGCTAACCGTCCGGACTTTGCCGTTGTTGACCAGGTTTTGCCCCTAAGTGGCTTGCTGATCAGGCGGCCGATGGAGGTCGATGATGTGCGCAGATAACCTCTCTCGTCGAGGCCCTCGGGCAGCGAGCGGTAAACACCGGCCGGCAACCGGGATGCTCCGGGTGGTCGATGACGGCACGGGCAGCTGGTACCTCGGCGCGGCTACCGGTCCGAGGCATGTCGTAGGCCGGGTAGGCGCGTTAGCTGTGGCGCTCGGTGTCGGCGTCGTGATCGTGGGCCTCCCCTCCGTCGCCGCAGCCGACCCCGGCTCGGGAAACTCGTCCGGGTCGACGCAGAGCTCCGACTCGGGTGAGGAAGCCGCCCCAGGCAAGTCCACGCCGCCGCGCGGCGGGGCGCGGACCGGCACAGCCCGCCCTGCTGCGGGTGATCAATCGCCGGGAGGGGGAAATGCCGGCACGGGTGCGGACCGTCGAACCCGTCCGCCTCAAACCCCGGCCGGTCCTGATCGAATCAGCGGGTCGAAGCGGGGAGGCGGCAGCAATGTCGATGCCCCGTCAGGCGGGGGGTCGGCGAACTCTCGGGCGTCAGGGGCCGATGCTGGCGCAGACGTCGTCGTCCCGCCGTCGAACAACCCGTCCAGAATCACTCCCCGTTCCTTCGATCCAACCGCTGACACCCGTCCGGTGGAGGGTTCTCCCGGACTCGCAGTTCAGTCGAACATTGCCGTCAGTGACCGCGCCTCGGACGCGCGGGTGGCCGGCAGTGCCACGGCCACCGAGACCACCGCAGCTGCCAGGACCATCGCGCCGCCCGCGATGACGGCGGCGAGACCGCGGGGCGAGATGTCCGGACCAGGCGGTCCGTCGGCGTTGGCGGATCGCGCCGGGCTGTCACCTGCTGAGACAGCACTGGCGTGGGCGTCACAGGCGATCATCGCCGGCGCTCTGAATCGTCGTGAATCGCGCGCCACGTTCGCAAGGCTTTCGCCAGCAGCGGCGATCGGCACGGAAGAGTTGCTGGACCCGCCCGTCACGGCCGATGAAAACGCCATCCGCGCAACGGTATCCGCGCCGGGGAAGCCGTTGGCCAACATGCTCCGGTACTTCGTCGGCGACGGCACCGCTGACCATCCTGACGCCGGCATCCTCTATGGCGATGGTTACAGCTTCACGAGCTACGGCGGTGCCTGCTCCTCTGGTGCGTGCGACGGAGGCAACGCCGGGCTGATCGGCAACGGCGGCAATGGTTTCAACGGCGGAAACGGCGGCGCGGCTGGATGGTTCGGCAACGGCGGTGCCGGCGGCAACGGCGTCAACGGCGGTGCGGGCGGTAACGGAGGCCGAGCCGGCTTGTTCGCCGGCAACGGCGGGAAGGGCGGCGACGGCGCTGCCGCGAGCGACCCGAACGCCGATGGCGGTGCGGGCGGTAACGGCGGCAATGCGGGCGCGTTGTCGCTGCGCGGCTCGGGCGGCGCAGGAGGAAACGGCGGCGCCAGCGGCATTTCCGGCGGTATAGGTGGACGCGGTGGTGACGGCGGGTCCGCCGGACTGATCGGCGCCGGGGGTCGCGGCGGTGACGGCGGCGTCGGCGCGGACGCGGGCGGCGCCGGCGGGGCCGGCGGCCGTGGCGGCAAGATCGGCGGTGACGGCGGCAACGGCGGGATCGGCGGTGCGTCCACGCTGAATCTCGGCAAGCAGGGAAGCCACGGCACCGGCGGGGCCGCCGGCGCATTTTTCGGCCGTGCAGGATCGTCCCAATCAGCGGCGGTCCAACCGGCTCAGTCGGTTCAACCAGCTCAGTCCGTATCGGCTCCGTTCGCGGCCGTTATGGCTGCCCCGCCAGATCCCTACGCCGGCAACGTGCTCGCGGCGCTTATCCAGAGCTTCCAGACGGAACTGGTGGGACTTCTTCAAGGCGTCATCTCCAGTGCGGTCCCCGGACTCCCGGCGAACTTCGTCGACCTGTTCGCGGATGTGGGCTACAACCTTCTGCTCAATCTTGTTGTCGCCTACTGGCCGGGCGTGATCGATACCCTGAATGAGCTCGTGTACAACCCCGCCGGCCTTTACGGCAACGCACAACTCCTCCCCGCCAGTGCCGATCTGGTCGCCGGCTATCTTCAGCCCGCATTGCCCGCTCCGCTCGCCCAGACCGTTGGTAACGCCGTCGCGTATCTCATCGAGCAGACGATCGGCAATCCGGTCATCCAGGAGTCGCTGACCTACACGGTTTTCACCCAGATCCCGGTGCCCACAACTCTTGAAGGGCTCACCACCTGGATCGGCAACATCATCAATCAGGGCTTCAGTGGGGCGATTGCCGGCCTCCTGGACAACGGCGTGCTGTCCGGGCTTACCGCCTTCTTCGCCAGTCCGGCTGTCCAAGTCCAATTCGGCACTGCTATCGCGGGCACGGTCGATGTCGTTCTCGGCCAGATCACGCCGGATTTCGTGACCAATCCGCCGCTCCAAACCCCAGCTCTCGCAACGTATGCGGGCGAGTTGGTCGCCACTGCTCTGCTCGGGGCGGGCAACCCGGGCATACCGGAGGTCGCCAGTCTCGTCACCGCCGATGTGGCCTACCTCCTGGCCGGTATGGCCAATCCGTTGAGCACCCTGGTCGGGACGACCTACCAACAGTTCATGCTTTACCCCGGAGTCAGCACCTTCCTGGCCACAAGCGCCGTCAACGTCGTGCTCTCCGCTCTGGGTGAGCCCGTCCTGCCGGTCGGTTCCATC
>CAIOYU010000456.1 GCA_903862565.1 uncultured Actinomycetes bacterium
GCCGCGTTCGGGACGTCCTGTGAAGGCCTGGCCGACCGATTCCCGCAGTTGGTCACCATGCTGGTGACCGACTTCGGCAGCACCGGCCCGTACGCCTCGTGGCAGGCGACGGACGCCGTTCTGTACGCGATGTGCAGCGCGTTGTCGCGGTCCGGACCGACCATCGGCACTCCCGTTCTGCCACCCGAGGGCATCGCCTCGGCCACGGCCGCGGTGCAGGCGGCGTGGGCGCTGCTGGTCGCGTACTTCAACCGGTTACGTTGCGGTGTAGGCGATTACATCGACTTATCCCGGTTCGATGCGGTGGTGATGGCCCTGGATCCGCCGTTCGGGACGCAGGGACAGGCGGCGACGGCCCGCACGGCCGGCGAGCGGTGGCGGGGGAGGCCGCGCAACCAGGATCTCTATCCGATCCTGCCCTGCCGGGACGGCTTCGTCCGACTCTGTGTGATGTCACCCCGCCAATGGCACGGACTGCGGGCCTGGCTCGGCGAGCCGGAGCAGTTTCAGGATCCCCGATTCGACGTCCTTGCCGCCCGGGCCCAGGCGTTCGATGAACTCGGGGCACTCATCGGTGCGCTGTTCGCCGACCGCACCAGGGACCAGTTGGTGGCCGAGGGCCAGAGCCACGGCGTGCCGATCGCGGCGGTCCTGACGCCCTCGGAGGCGTTGCACTCGGATCATCTCGACGCCGTCGGCGCGCTCACCGACGCCGAACTGGCACCGGGGGTGCGTTCCCGCGTTCCCGTCGGCTACTGGTCGGTCGACGGCGCGCGGGCCGGCTTCCGATCCACCGCGACCGCGGGTGAGCCAGCCTGGCGGACAGAGCGTTTCGACCCGCCACCGACAGCGGCCGTCGGCGGCTGGCCGCTGTCCGGCATCAGGGTCATCGACCTCGGGATCATCGTCGCCGGCGGGGAATTGAGCCGGCTGTTCGGCGACGTGGGCGCCGAGGTCGTCAAAGTCGAAAGCACCGCCTACCCCGACGGCCTTCGCCAGAAGCGACCGCACCAGGCGATCGGCGACTCTTTCGCTCGGGCGCACCGCAACCACCTGGGTTTCGGCCTTGATCTTCGGAGCACCGCGGGCGCCGCGGTGTTCGCCGACCTGGTCCGCACGGCCGACGCGGTTTTCGCCAACTTCAAGCCGGGAACCCTTCCCGCGCTGGGTTTCGGCTATGACCGGTTGCGCGAAGTGAAGCCGGACATCATCCTGGCGGAGAGCAGCGCCTACGGCGATGAAGGACCGTGGAGCACCCGGATGGGCTACGGCCCGCTGGTCCGGGCTGCGACCGGCGTCACGAGTCTGTGGGTCTCGGCCCAGCCCAAGGATCAGTCCGAACCCGCGGCGCGCCATCCGTTCTACGATGCGACGACGGTCTTCCCCGACCACGTGGTCGGACGGATCACCGCGATCGGCGCGCTGGCCGCCCTGATCCGCCGGCAGCGCTGCGGCGTCGGCGCCCGCATTCACGTCTCCCAGGCCGAGGCGGGTATCAACCAGGTGGACACCCGGTTCGTCACGCTGGCCGCCGAGGCGGACGCCGGCGCGGTTCACCACAGCACGGCTGAACACCTGGTGCTGGCGTGCGCTGGGCAGGACGAATGGTGCGTGGTGTCGTTGAGGTCGGAGCGCGACCGGCGGGCCATCGCCGATCTGATCGGCGCTGCGGCACTTGATGATTGGGCTGCCCAGCACACACCGCACGATGTGGCGCAGACGCTGCAGGCCGCCGGTGTGGCCGCCGGACCGATGCTGCGACCCGACGACGTCTACGACCATCCGCAACTGCGGTGGCGCCATGTCCTGGCCGACATGGACCATCCACTGTTCGAGGTACCGTTACCTGCCGAGACCGGACCCGCCCCATTCCGGAAGATTCCCCCGTCCCCGCAACGCCCGGCACCGCTGCCGGGTGCCGACACCCGGCAGGTCTGTCGCGACGTCCTGGGCATGCCCGCAGAGCAGACAGAGCAACTGATCGCCGAGGGCGTGCTCTTCGCCGAGGAACGAGAGGGATCTGCACCATGACAGCCACCACGGGCCCACACCTGTTCATCGACGGCGAGTTCCGCACCGCGGACAAGGCCGAACCGGTGCTCGAGGCCGCCACCGGCGAGTTGCTCGGCGACGGCGCCAGTGCCACCGAGGCTGACGTCGATGCCGCCGTCGCCGCTGCCCGCGCGGCACTGCCGGACTGGCGGGCGACCTCACCGGACCACCGGGCCGGGATGCTCAAGGCATTCGCCGCCGCCCTGCATCGGCGCGCCGAGAGCACCGACATCCTGGTGACCCGCGAGAACGGCATGCCGATGTCGTTGTCCCGCAGCGCCAACGGCCTCTTTCCGGCGGCACTGATGGGCTATTACGCGAAGCTGATCACCCGGACCCCGATCGAGGAAGTCCGGCCCAGCGCCACCGGCCACACGATCGTGCGCCGCGAACCGGTGGGTGTCGTGGCCGCGATCGTCCCGTGGAACTACCCGCAGGCCCTCGCCGCGTTCAAACTCGCCCCGGCCCTGGCTGCCGGCTGCACCGTGGTGCTCAAGGCGTCGCCCGAAACCGCTCTCGACGCAATGGTTTTCGCTGAAGCAGCGCAGGAGTGCGGCCTGCCGGCCGGGGTGTTGAACGTGATACCGGGCGGGGTGGAGCCCAGTTCCCGCCTGGTTTCCCATCCGGGAGTGGACAAGGTGAGCTTCACCGGTTCCACCGCGGTCGGCCGGATCATCGCCGAGACTTGCGGCCGGCTGCTGCGACCGGTCACCCTCGAACTGGGCGGCAAGTCGGCGGCGATCATCCTCGACGATGCCGACCTCGACGCCACCATGAAGGGCCTGAAGTCGGTGTCGCTCATCAACAACGGCCAGACCTGCTTCCTCAGCTCACGCATCCTTGCCCCGCGGTCTCGTTATGCCGAGGTCGTCGGCGCGCTCGCGGACCTGGTCGGCGGCCTCAATGTCGGCGACCCGCTGGACCGCGCCACCGATATCGGCCCGGTGGTCAGTGCCCGTCAGCGCGAACGGGTGCTCGGCTACATCGATGCGGGAAAGAGCAGCGGCGCCAGACTCGTTGTCGGCGGCGGCATTCCACGCAACCAGCCCCGTGGCTGGTTCGTCTCGCCGACGGTGTTCGCCGACGTCGACAACTCCGACAGGATCGCCCAGGAGGAGATCTTCGGCCCGGTGCTGGCCGTGATTCCCTACGACGACGACGACCAGGCCATCGCACTGGCCAACGACAGCGAGTTCGGACTGGCCGGGACCGTATGGTCCACCGACGTCGACCGCGCCACCGAGGTGGCCCGGGAGATCAGGACCGGGACCGTCGGTGTCAACGACTACCAACTGGACATCAACGCGCCGTTCGGCGGGGTGAAGGCCAGTGGCATCGGCCGGGAACTGGGTCCCGAGGGACTTGAGGAGTTCTTCGACCTCAAGTCCATCTACCGGGTGGGCCCGCCCGCCGGGTAGCCGTCAATCCCGGGCGAACGCCGCAGCGGCCTCCTGCTCGAGATTGAGGTACTGCTCCTCGCTGATGTCCACGCCGACCCCGAGGATCTTCCCGCCCGTGAACGGGAAGCCGGGCGGGTAGGAGCGGCTCACCGGGTCTGCGCTGTCGAATCCGACGCACAGGCCGTCACCGGAGAGCGTGAACTTTCCGACCTGGGCACGCATGGGACCCTCGGCGACCACCTTGTCATCGACGTAGAGCTTGGCCGTACCGGTGGATTCGCCGTGCTCGCCGGCGCCCTTGCGGATGAATTCCACACCGAGCGTGCGGTTTCCGGGCTCGAGTGCATCGGAGGTGAACGTCTGCTCCGGCTTGATCCCCAGGAAGTTGTAGACGTAGTTCAGCTTGCCGTCCTTGATGAACAGCGTGTGCCCGCCGAACCGCGAGCCATGGGCGAAGATCACGCCCTCGGTGTCCTCGGTCACCGTCACGTCGGCCAGGATCTTGTAGGACCGCCCGCGCACGTTGACCGCCGCTCCCTCGGGCACCGGCGCGGTGTCCGGGTAGTAGATGTAAC
Organism: uncultured Actinomycetes bacterium; assembly: GCA_903862565.1. GTDB lineage: Bacteria > Actinomycetota > Actinomycetes > Mycobacteriales > Mycobacteriaceae > Mycobacterium. The sequence goes on from CAIOYU010000456.1 coordinate 4,028, forward strand.
GGGTCCGCGGGGGCTCGGCCTGCGGCCGGGCGTTTCCGAGCTGCTCCACCGCGGTCCGGTCATCAAGGGGAAGAACGAAGTTCGCATCCGCCTCCTCGAACCAGGCGTCGATCAGCTCCTTGAGCTTCTCGGGATGCTCAGCGGCGAGGTTCTTCGATTCAGCCCGATCCTCATCGACGTGGTACAGCTCCCAGACGTCGTCGTCGAAGTGCCCCTTGCCGCTGATCGGGGCATGGATCGCGGATGCCTTCCAGCCGTCCTGCCAGAGACCGCGGGTGCCCAGCATCGTGTAGTACTGGCGCTTCTTGGTCGTCGGCGCGTCGGCGGAGTCGAAGCTGTACCGCATGGAGACGCCGTTGAGCGGGTACTGCTCCACCCCGCGATAAACCTCGGGCATCTCCAGGCCCGTCACATCCAGGATTGTGGATACGACGTCAGTGGAGTGGTGGTACTGGTGACGAACCTCGCCCTTGGCCTTGATTCCCTTGGGCCAGTGGATCACCAGCGGATCGCACGTGCCGCCGGAGAACTGCGAGTAGCGCTTGAACATCTGAAAGGGTGTGGAGAACGCCACCGCCCAGCCGGTCGGGTAGTGGTTGTAGGTCTCCGGGCTGCCCAGGGTCTCGAGGTACTGCATGTTCTCCGACAGCTCGTCGGGGTAACCGTTGAAGAACTTGTTCTCGTTGACCGAGCCGTTCGGCGAACCCTCGCCGGAGGCACCGTTGTCGGCGCAGTAGAAGATCAGGGTGTTGTCGAGTTGACCGGTCTTCTCCAGGTAGTCGATGATCCGGCCGACCTGGACGTCGGTGTACTCCGAGAAGCCGGCGAACACCTCGGCCATCCGGGCGAACAGCGTGCGCTCGTCGGCGTTGAGCTCGGCCCACGGCCGCACGTAGTCGTCCTTGTTGGCCATGTTCTCGGGCATCGGATTCAGCGGGGTCAGCTCGGTGCCCTCGGGCATGACGCCGCGCTCGATCATCCGCGCGAGCACCCACTCGCGGTAGGCCTCGTAACCGTCGTCGAACTTGCCCTTGTACTTGTCGATGTACTCCTGCGGCGCATGGTGCGGGGCGTGGTTGGCGCCGGGGCAGAACCACATGAACCACGGCTTGGACGGAGTCGCCGAGTGCTGGTCGCGCAGCATCCGAAGTGCTTGGTCGGCAAGGTCTTTGGAGAGGTGGTAGCCCTCTTCGGGGGTGGCCGGCGGCTCGATGAAGCGGTTGTCCTCGACCAGGTCGGGATACCAGTTGTTGGTCTCCCCGCCCAGGAATCCGTAGAACCGGTCGAAGCCCTTGGACAGCGGCCACTCCGAGCGACTGCCGCCGGCGGAGATGTCCTCTTCGGGGACGTTGTGGTTCTTGCCGATCCAGAACGTGCTGTACCCGTTGTCCTGCAGCACCTGGCCGATGGTGGCGCACTCGGCGGGCAGCCGGCCCGCGGCGCCGGGAAATCCGTTGGACCCCTCGGTGATGGCGGCACAGCGGTTGACGTGGTGGTTGCGTCCGGTGAGGAAGGTCGACCGGGTGGGGGAACAGAGTGCGGTGGTGTGCCACTGGGTGTAGGTAAGGCCGTCGGCCGCCAGCCGGTCAAGGGTCGGCATGGTGATCCCGCCGCCGTAGGGCGACCAGGCCGCAAGACCGGTGTCGTCGTACAAAACAACCAGGATGTTGGGCGAGCCCTCGGGAGCCCGCGTCAGTTCATACGGGCCCCAGTCCGGTGTCGAATCGCGGACGTCGAGCTTGATGACCCCTTTGAATGGCTTTGTCACGAGTTCTCCGATCGCCGACTTCGGCCTGCGCTCCCTCGCACAGACTCAACAGCCCTCGACGCTAGCAGCGGAGCTTGTGACTCCTGGGCCTATCGGGAGGTTGCGCGCGTCGCGCGTTCCTTCGACTTGCCTGTCTTGTTCCCCGCGCGGTTCGCGGCGCCGCTCGGCCCGTTCTCGGCGTTATCCCCGGCCGTCGATGCCGCCGGAGCGACTGCGGACCGCGCCGTCGTCGCCGTCACAGCCGCCGCGAGGGGTGCACTGCGCAGCGCCGCCGCTGACGCGGGCGCGCTCTGCGCCCCGAGCTGGCTCCTGACATAGGCGACCACGCCCGGGACGCCGGTCTTCGACCCGTTGTATCCGTCGAAATACGCTTCTGCCACCACACCCTTGCCGACGGTGACCGGCCCGATATTGGTCTGGGGGATCGACGCGGTTGCCTGCTGAACGAGTTTCTTGACAATTGCGGCCGGTGAGATGCCGAGCTGGCCGGCAACGTAGTTCACCACTCCCGGCGTCCCCGCTGCCGACCCGTCGTAACCGCTGTAGTAGGCATTGGCGAGCACGGCGTTGCCCAACGCGATCGGTCCGAGACCGAATGCCGGAATGGTGCCGGCGAAC
>CAIOYU010000457.1 GCA_903862565.1 uncultured Actinomycetes bacterium
AAAATTCGGTGGATTCGGGCCCGGTGGGCCGGGATTCGGTGGCTGGGGCGGTCCGGGGATCGGCGGGGAATGGGGTGGCTTCGGCGCTCCGGGGGCCGGTGACGGCTGGGGCGGCGGTCCGGGGTTCGGCGGACCGGGCGGTCCTGAACGGCCAGGCTTCGGCGGACCGTTCAAGAAGGCAGCCGTCGTCGCAGGCTTGCTGCTCGACGGACCGGCCGATGCCGCCGAGGTGGTCAAGCGGCTCTCCAAGGCCAGCCATGGGGCGGTCAAACCTCCCAAGGAGCGGGTCGAACTACTGCTGGCGGTCATGGCCGGCAAAGGCGTGGTGACACTCGACGACGGCGAGGCCACACTGACCGAGCTGGGCCGCAATCTACTGGCCTGGCGCGGAATCAACTCCGACACCGCACGAGCCTTGCTGGCCCAAGCCGAGAAGTTCGGCGACGTCTTCAAGATCCGCCGGGAACTCAAGGCGACCGCAGACCTGGCGCGCACCATCACCTGGACCGGTACCGACGAGCAGAAGAAGACCCTCAAGAAGGCGAGGGCCTCGATCCTGACCGCGATCACTGAGGCCAAGCGCTCACTGCACGAGTCAATGGCAGCAGATGCCCACGACCACTCCGGCAACGAGCACTCGCCGGCGGCACTCAGCGACACCGAACTGCGCGAGCTGCGCAACATCCTGGCCAAGCTCACCGGGTAGTTCACATCGGTGGGCGGGGACTGACCACCAGGTGCGCCAGTCCCCGCCCACCGACGGCCAGTTACGAATTCCTGCTGACCGCGCTCCACTCCTGACCGAAACCCTCTGTGAATCAACCTTTTCGGAAGGAAAACATGCCCCTCTCGCTTCGCTCACCGCTGATCGCCTAGGCCGCCGACCTCGTCGAGGTCAGCACCAACGGCCCGAATCACCGAAGTTTGCGACGCCCCACGGTTGTCTCAGTCTCGCGCCACGAACTGGCCTGCTGGGTTGTCGTGAGCCACCTGCGACCTATCACCGGCGGTGGCTTTCTGGATACGGCTGGCGTTTTTTGGATATGGCTGGCGGATTTCCGGATATGGCTGGGCCTACCGGACCAGCGGGCTAGCATCGGCAAGGACTTCGACGCTGAGCACGATCGGCACACCACCGGACAGGCCTAGGAACCTTGACCGTTGTGGCGCATCAGTACCCGACCAAGTTCGGTGACACCTCGGTGAAATCCAACGTCCGGTATTCCCGCATGATCGTCTCGCTTCCGGTGACCCGGGATGTACCCGCCTATCTGGTGAAGCTCGTTCTGCCGATCTTCATCATCGTGCTGATCACCTCGCTGATCTATCTGCTGCCGGCCCGGTTGGAGGAAGCCAGAGCGGGCATCGGTGTGACCGCGATGCTGACGATCGTGGCCCTGCAGTGGTCCACCGACAGCAGCCTGCCGTCCGTCGATTACCTCACCATGCTGGATCTGGTGTACATCGTGTCGATGGTCTACATCCTGGCCGCGATGAGCTACACCGTGCTCGCCAGCCGCCGCAACAGGCAGGAGATGGCCCAGGCACTGTCGGTGGCGCTGGACCGGCGAGTGGGCATCATCTCGCTGGTCACCTATCTGGCGATCCTGGCGCTGACGCTGTTCTACTACCTGAGCCACCAATACAACGTGATGGACCAATACCTCTAGGCGGACGTAAATGTAAAACCCGATGGAAATGCCGGCTACACCAGTCCAATCTGCGGCAGCCCGAAGTGACCGGAGAGGCGAAGTCCTTTGTCTGACAATGCTGTCTATGACCGTCTGGACGCCGCGGCCGGTGCTGTCGCCGCCCAGGTGATCACCTGGCGCCGGC
>CAIOYU010000458.1 GCA_903862565.1 uncultured Actinomycetes bacterium
AACAACGCCGGGGTGATGTACCCGCCGAAGTCGACGACCGTCGACGGGTACGAGTTGCAGTTCGGCACCAACCATCTGGGCCACTTCACCCTGACCGGCATTCTGCTGAAAAACCTTCTTCCCGTTGATGATTCCCGGGTTGTCGTGGTGGCCAGCATCGCTCACAACATCAAGGCGAAGATCGACTTCGACGACCTGCAGTGGGAACGGCGCAACTACGACCGGGTGGCCTCCTACGGCCAGTCGAAGCTGGCGAACCTCATGTTTACCTACGACCTGCAGCGCCGGCTCGCCGCTGCGAAGGCGAAAACCATTGCCGTGGCCGCCCATCCGGGTGTGGCCGCCACCGAACTGATGCGTCACATGCCGGGCTCCAACCTGCCCGGCGTCGACTGGATCTCGGGCAAGGTACTCAACAGCGCCGAGATGGGCGCACTGCCCACCCTGCGGGCCGCCACCGACCCTGCGGTCAAGGGCGGCCAGTACTACGGCCCGGACGGGTTCCGCGAACTACGGGGCCACCCCAAGTTGGTCGACTCCAGCAAGCAGTCGAAGGACGTCGCCGTCCAGGAACGGCTGTGGACGGTGTCGGAGGAGTTGACCGGCATCACCTTCCCGGTCTGACGTGCGCAGCGTCGAGGAGCATCAGCGCGTCGTCGCCGGCCTGATTTCACCGCGGCCGACGGCCGCCGTCAGGCTGACTGAGGCCCACGGGTTGGTGCTGGCATCCGACGTCACGGCGCCACTGCCGCTGCCGGTCTTCGACAACTCGGCGATGGACGGCTACGCCGTTCGGTCCGCCGACGTTGCCGGGGCCGGCCCCGGCCACCCGGTGACACTGCCGGTGGCCGAGGACATTCCGGCCGGGCGAACCGATGCGCTGACGTTGGCGCCGGGAACCGCCCACCGGATCATGACCGGTGCACCGCTACCGGCAGGGGCGGACGCCGTTGTTCCGGTCGAGTTGACCGACGCCGGAGGGCAGGAGCGCAGCGACCCGGGAAATCGGGCCGGAGGGCAGGAGCGCAGCGACCCGGGAAATCGGGCCGGAGGGCAGGAGCGCAGCGACCCGGGAAATCGGGCCGGGGCGGTGGGCTCCACGGTGGCGATACGCACCGCACCCGAACCGGGCCGGCACATCCGCCGGGCCGGTGAGGACGTCACCGCCGGCGACACGGTGCTGCGCGCCGGACGGGTGGTCACACCCGCCGCCCTGGGACTCCTGGCCGCTCTCGGTTGCGCTGAGCTGCATGCGATTCCGCGTCAGAGGGTGCTGGTCATCTCGACCGGCTCGGAACTCGTCGACCCGGGTACCCCACTGCGGCCGGGGCAGATCTATGAATCCAACGCGGTCATGCTGGCCGCCGCGGTGGCCGAGGCCGGGGCCGAGGTGGCCGCCGTAGCCACCAGCAGCGACGACGTCGGGGAGTTCCGCGCACTGCTGGAGGCTCACGCCGGAAAGGCCGACCTGATCGTGACCTCCGGCGGTGTGAGCGCCGGGGCCTACGAGGTGGTCAAGGACACCTTCAGCACGGGAGTCGACTTCGTCAAGGTCGCGATGCAGCCCGGTATGCCGCAAGGAGCGGGCACGGTGCACGGTATTCCGATCGTGACGCTGCCCGGCAACCCGGTCAGCGTGCTGGTGTCCTTCGAGGTGTTCGTCCGGCCGGCCCTGCGTGCGGCGATGGGACTTCCACCGCACCGCCCGAGGCGCAGTGCGGTGCTGGCCGAGCCACTGACGTCACCGCGGGGCAAGCGGCAGTTCCGCCGCGGGGTGTTCGAGACCGATAGTTGCGGGGCGGGGACCGTCACCAGTTACGGTCCGCCGGCCTCGCATCACTTGCGCTGGCTGGCGTCGGCGAACTGCCTCCTGGACATCGGCGAGGACGTCACCGAGGTGGCGGCCGGAGAGAAGGTCACCGTGTGGGATCTTTCCCAGTGAAGCGGTAGCCACGCACGTAGAATCTCGCCAATGGCCAGACGCCCCGATCTTGAAACGCAGTCCGGCCCGCAACGGCTGGTCGCCCTGGTTCGATCCTCGGTCCCGCCCGTGCATCCCGCCGGTCTGCCGTTCATCGCAGCCGGCCTCGCGGTGGCGGCCCTGGGCCGCAGACACCCGTGGGTGCGCGGCGTGGGACTGGCGGCAGCAGGGGCCAACGCGGGCTTCTTCCGGCATCCGCAGCGCACGCCTCCGACCGGCGCGGGTCTCGTCGTCGCACCGGCCGACGGGCAGGTGTGCCTCCTCGAAACCGTCGCACCGCCGCCCGAACTCGGGCTCGGCCCCGAACCGGTTCCGCGGATCAGCATCTTCCTGTCGCTGCTGGACGCACATGTGCAGCGAACCCCGGTGGGTGGCGAGGTTATCGCCGTCGACCACCGGCCGGGCCGGTTCCTGTCCGCCGACCTCCCGGAGGCCAGCGAGGACAACGAGCGCAACAGCGTGGTCATCCGCACTCCGGACGGACATCAAGTAGTGGTGGTCCAGATCGCCGGACTGCTGGCCCGGCGCATCGTCTGCGATGTGCATCCGGGGGATCAGGTGAAGATGGGCGACACCTACGGGCTGATCCGCTACGGCTCCCGACTGGACACCTACCTGCCTGCCGGGTCGGACGTCCTCATCGAACTCGGCCAGCACACCCTGGCCGGCGAGACCGTGCTGGCGAGGCTGCCATGATCAAACCCCGGCCGCAGAACAAGAACAGCCCGATGCGGATGCTGCCGAGCGCGATGACCGTGCTGGCCATCTGCCTGGGCATGACGTCGGTGAAGTTCGCCCTGGACGGGCGTCCCACCGAGGCGATGGCCCTGCTGGCCGCGGCGGCGATTCTCGATGCCCTCGACGGCCGGGTCGCCCGGGTTCTCAATGCCACCTCCCGGATGGGCGAGGAGATCGACTCGCTGGCCGACGCGGTGAACTTCGGCGTGGCGCCGGCCTTCATCGTCTACGCAACCCTGTTGTCGCACAACCGGGTCGGCTGGATCGTCGTGCTGCTCTACACGGTCTGCATCGTGCTGCGACTGGCCCGCTTCAACGCACTGCTGGACTCCGACCAGCCGGGCTACACGAAGGACTATTTCGTCGGCATGCCCGCACCCGCGGGTGCGATCGGCGCGATCGGGCCATTGGCTGCAAAGATGCAGTGGCCGGGTCCGTGGTGGTCGACCGAGGCCGCCGAGACCGTGGTGATCATCTGGCTGATCGCGGTGTCGCTGCTGGTCGTCAGCCGCATCCCGATGCGCAAGGTCCACACGTTCGCGGTGTCACCGAACATGGCTGCGCCCCTGCTCGCCGGGTTCGCGATCGTGGTCGCCGGCGCACTGGTGTTCCCGTACCTGCTCATCTTGGTGATCATCGCCGCCTACGTCCTGCACATGCCGTTCGCGGCGCGAAGCAAACGCTGGGCGGCAGAACATCCCGAGACGTGGGACGACACCTCGCGGCAACGCCGGGCCGCACGGCGGGCCACCCGCCGTGCGCAGCATCCCAACCGCCGGTCCACGGCGCGCTTGGGCCTACGCAAACCAGGAGGCTGACCAAGCATGTCCGACCTGATGGCCGAACCGCCGGGCCGTGGCTCCAGCCTGACGCTGACCGCTCGGCTCAACACCTCGGCGCTGGACAACCGCCGCGGCGTGGTTCGCCTGCACCCCGAAGTCCTTGCTGCGCTGGGCATCCGGGAGTGGGACGCGGTGTCGCTGATGGGTTCCCGCACCACCGCCGCCGTCGTCGGCATCGCACCGCCGGGCAACCCGGCGGGTACCGCCCTGCTGGACGACGTGACGCTGTCCAACGCCGGGTTGCGCGAGGACGCCACCGTGCTGGTGTCACCGGTGACCGTGTACGGGGCACGCTCGGTGACCCTGAAGGGATCGACACTGGCCACCCGTTCGGTCGCCCCCGCGACCCTGCGGGAGGCGTTGCTGGGCAAGGTCATGACAGTCGGTGACACCGTCTCGCTGCTGCCCCGCGACCTCGGTCCGGGCACCTCGACCTCGGCGGCCAGCGCGGCCCTGGCCACGGCTGTCGGGATCACCTGGACCTCGGAACTGCTGACGGTGACCGGGACCGACCCGGCCGGACCCGTTTCGGTTCAACCCAATTCGTCGGTCACCTGGGGCGACGGCGCACCGGTGACACCGGGCTCCACCGTGGCGGTGAGCCCGGCGATGACGTGGCCGGAGGAGCCGGCCGTCAGCATCGAGGACCTCAAGGGCCAACACGTGCAGGCCGGGCGCCTCACCGAGTGGCTCAAGCTGGCGCTCGACGAACCGGAACTCCTCAAGAAGCTCGGCGCCAAGCCCAACCTCGGGGTTCTGGTCACCGGGCCCGCCGGCGTCGGCAAGGCCACGCTGGTCCATGCTGTCTGCGCGGGCCGGCGGCTCATCGACCTCGACGGTCCGGACACCGGGGCACTGGCAGCGGGGGACCGGCAGCAGGCCGTCTCCAGGGCGGTGGCCGACATCATCAACGGCGGCGGCGTACTGCTCGTCACCGACATCGACGCGTTGCTGCCGACGCCCGCCGAGCCGGTGGCCACGATGATCCTCAGCGAGCTCAAGAAAGCGGTGGCCGCACCCGGGGTCGCCCTGGTGGCCACCTCGCAGGCGCCAGACGCGGTGGATCCGCGCCTGCGCGCCCCGGACCTGTGCGACCGCGAACTCGGACTGAGCCTGCCCGACGGTGCGACCCGCAAGGCCCTGCTGGAGATACTGCTGCGCGACGTGCCCGCCCACGAGCTCAAACTCAACGAGATCGCCGACCGCACGCCGGGATTCGTCCGGGCCGACCTGGCCGCGTTGGTCCGCGAGGCGGCATTGCGGGCGGCGGCCCGCGCCAGCGAGGACGGCAAGACCCCGGAGTTGATCCAGGAGGATCTCACCGGTGCGCTGACCGTCATCCGGCCGCTGTCCCGGTCCAGCACCGAGGAGGTGGCGGTCGGGTCGATCACGCTCGAGGACGTCGGCGACATGATCGAGACCAAGCAGGCACTCACCGAGGCCGTGCTGTGGCCGCTGCAGCACCCGGAGACCTTCGCCAGGCTGGGCGTCGACCCTCCCCGCGGTGTCCTGCTGTACGGCCCGCCCGGCTGCGGGAAGACCTTCGTGGTCCGAGCGCTCGCCAGTTCCGGGCGGTTGAGCGTGCATGCCGTCAAAGGCGCGGAACTGATGGACAAGTGGGTCGGCTCCTCGGAGAAGGCCGTCCGCGAACTGTTCCGGCGGGCAAGGGATTCCGCGCCGTCACTGGTGTTCCTCGACGAAATCGACGCGCTGGCCCCGCGGCGCGGGCAGAGCTTCGACTCGGGTGTGACCGACCGGGTGGTCGCCGCGCTGCTGACCGAACTGGACGGCATCGAGCCGATGCGCGACGTCGTCGTGCTGGGTGCCACCAACCGGCCCGAATTGATCGACCCGGCGCTGCTGCGGCCCGGCCGGCTCGAGCGCCTGGTGTTCGTCGAACCGCCGGACACCGACGCGCGCAAAGAGATCCTCAAGACGGCCGCCAAGGCGGTTCCGTTGAGCAAGGAGGTCAAGCTCGACGAGTTGGCAGGCGAACTGGACGGGTACAGCGCCGCGGACTGCGTGGCACTGCTGCGCGAAGCCGCGCTCACGGCGATGCGCCGTTCGATCGACGCGACCGACGTCACCGCCGAGGATCTCGCCAAAGCTCGCGAGAACGTCCGGCCATCGCTGGACCCGGCCCAGGTGGAGAACTTGCGCAAGTTCGCCGAAGGCCGCGCAAGCGGCTGATCTCACCCCTCCGCGCAAGCAGCTGACCTCACTCCTGCGAGAGCTGGAAATCCACCATCGCAGTGACGCTTTCGATCGCGTCGAGCAGGACGCCGACGCGGTCGGCCAGCGTCGGCGCGGCCAGTACGGCGTACCGGTCGGCCGGCCCCATCGGCACCGCGGCGGCCAGCGCCCACAGGTGCCGGGACGGATCGTCGGCGGTCTCGGCGTCGACCTCGAGCAGATTGGGTGGCAACGTGATGCCGCGGGCCGCCGAGATCCGTTGGTAGAGAGCAAGGATGGCGTCCATCACCGCACCGATCCGGTCAAGGCCGACGGGCGGTCCGGGTTCGTCGGGCCATTCCTCGGTGACCGCGCGGGGGTAGGGATCGTCCGGCAGCCACTGCCGTATCCGGATCCGCTCCCCCAGCGAGGCGAGTAACTGATAGCAGCCCGCGCCCAGGTCGGCGCACTCGGTGATATGCGCCAGCACCCCGACATCCTGGCGGACGTCGCCACCGCCCACCTCGCGGCCGCGACTGATCAGCACCACGCCGAAGGCGCGGTCCGGTGAGGCCAGGCAGTCACCCACCAACTGGGAGTAGCGTGGCTCGAAGATGTTCAGGGGCAGAGTTTCTCCAGGCAGCAGAGCCGCCTGCAGCGGGAACATCGGCCGCGCGGTCACGGTCTTACCGCAGACCGCCGGCGACGACGTCGAGCACCGGGGTTTCCGGGTCGGTGAATGTGCACAGGGCCGCGGCCAGGCCCACCCACAATTCCGGATTCGAATCCACCAGCTTGTTGCCGTCCGCTCCGATCGCGGCGATCACCTCGCGACGGCCGGCCTCGGGCATGCTCACGTACTCGCTGCAGCGGGTCGACAGCAGCGCAGCGCCGGCCGCAGCCACCGGGGTACCGGAAATCGCCCGGTCGCATCCGGCGGTGCCCAACACCGCCGCAACGGCCAGCGCCGCCGCGATCAACGGTCGCCTCACCTGGGTCATAGCCCTGCCCCTCTAGCTGTCCAGTTCGCGAACGAGCGCGTCGACCACCGCGCGCAGGTCCCCGCCGTGCTCGGCGGCTATCCGACGTTGCCGCTGATAGGACCCGCCGCGGCGAGGGATATCGGCGACCGAGGCCAGTTCGTCGGCGCACCCGAGCGAGGCGGCCACCGGCGCCAGCCGCTCCAGTAGGTCATCGAGGTCCTCGGTGACCAGGCGCTCGTTGCTGTCGGCGTCGAGGATGACGATGGCGTCCAGTCCGTAGCGCGCAGCCCGCCATTTGTTCTCCTGCACATGCCAGGGCGGCATCACCGGAAGCTGCTCACCGGCGTCGAGCCGACGGTCCAGGTCCACGATCAGGCAGTGCGTCAACGCCACCAGCGCCGCCAGTTCCTGCAGGTTGGACACCCCGTCGAAGATCCGCACCTCGACCGTGCCGAGTTTAGGGGAAGGCCTTATGTCCCAACGTATTTCATTGACCTGGTCGATGATCCCGGTGGTCTTCTGGTCATGGACGAACAGCTCGAACTCACGCCAGGTCTGGAACTGGAACGGCAATCCCGCAGTGGGCAGCTGCTGGAACATCATCGCCCGGTTGCTGGCGTAGCCGGTGTCCTCACCGGCCCAGTACGGCGACGAGGCCGACAGCGCCAGCAGGTGCGGGTAGTGGTTGAGCAACGAGGAGATGATCGGCATGACCTTGTGCGCAGAGGAGACACCGACGTGCACGTGCACGCCCCAGATCAGCATCTGTCGTCCCCACCACTGTGTGCGCTTGATCAGCTCGGCATACCGTGGCGCGTCGGTGAGCTTCTGCTCCGACCATTCGGCGAAGGGGTGGGTGCCCGCGCAGAACAGTTCCATGCCGCGCTCCTCCACCACCGTGCGGGTGGAGGTCAGGGTGGAGCGCAGGTCCGCCATCGCCTCGGCGACCGTGTCGCACACCCCGGTCACGATTTCGACGGTGTTGCGCAGCAGTTCCTTGTGCACGTGCGGGGTCTCGCCGAGGTCGGCGATCACCGCCGCCGCCTCGTTACTCAGATCGCCGGTACCCGCGTCGACAAGAGCGAACTCCCACTCCACCCCGAGCGTCGGACGCGGTGAGCCGGCGAAGTCGATCCGGGCGGCCGCCAGTTCACGCTTAACCGGTTCCCACCACACCGCAGGCCACCCGCTTGCCACCGTCGCCGGTGGCCAACGTGGTGGCGTCCGGCGGCGGGGAACCGTTGGTCTGCTGGTAGCGGTCCGCCGGAATGTTGGCGAAGTTGTCGGGGCCGGCATGGATGATGATCGCCGTCCCGGGCTCGGCCAACAACTGCTCCCTGGTGAAGGCGGTGGTGGTGGTGACCAGCATCGCCGTCCCGTCGGGGCGGACCTGCAGCGAGGTCAGGTCGCCCGCGTGGCCGGGATGGTCGGGGGATCCGCCGCCCTGGAAGTGCCCGCCGGCGGACAGGAAGTCACCGGGCGCACCGCCGGCCGGTGCCACCGAGTTGATCTCACACTTGCCGACGGTGTGGAGGTGCAGGCCGTGTGCACCGGGCGTCAGCTTGCCGGGCGCGGTGGTCTGGACCATGACGGTCGCGACACCGTCGCGGAACTCGATCGTCGCCGCAGCCACCTGGCTGCCGTCCGGTCCGTTGAGCTGCGCAGTCAGCGTGTCGCCAGGACCCACGGGGGCGTTCGGTACCGGGCCCGGGATGGCGCCGCCGCCGTGTGCCGCCGCGCCGTGCCCGCCGCCAGCAGGCAGCGGTGACCCGGTCCAGACCGGCGGTGCGGTGTAGGGCGCGGTGGCCACCGGTTCGTTGGGCGCGCAGGCGCTCAGCAGAAGGGCGGGAACGACGAGAAGAGCACCTGTATACGTTTTCGGTGCGGGCCTGATCATGCCCCTGAGCCTATCCCGTCACCAGCACGATCACCCCTGGCGGCTGCTCGGCGATTTCAGGGATTCTGGGACGCACCGGCGCCTCGAGAATCTTGCCGACCTCATCGGCGGCTTCTTGTTCGCCGGCGGCGCTGCCGTAGTAGACCGTCGTCGCCGCGACCTCCGATTCGGTGGTGATCGTCGTCGCCTCCGTGACGTTCCAGCCCGCCTCGCGCAGCCGGTCGCCGACCCGGGTGGCCGCCGGTTCGTCGGCGACGACGCTGAAGACGCGGACGTCGGGCTTGGGGGCGGCGGCCTTGGTGGTGGTCACCGTCACCGACGTCGGGGACGACTCGTCGCCGGCCTCGTTGCTGGAGGTCATCGCCTGAAAGCCGACCAGCAGAAAGATCACGCCGAGGAACAGCAGCACCATCACCATGGCGCGCAGGGGAAGCCCGGTGGAGTCGGGAACGCGCTCGTTCATCGCGCCAACTTTTTCACGGGCCAACCTTAGCCCGGTCAGTGGACGTCGAAGCCCAGCCGGCGCGCAGCCCGTGCCTTCTGGCGGCTGGCGCGCAACCGGCGCAGCCGCTTGACCAGCATCGGATCGGCCGCGAGGGCTTCCGGGCGGTCGACCAACGTGTTGAGAACCTGGTAGTAGCGGGTGGCCGACATCGCGAAGAGTTCCTTGATGGCCTCTTCCTTCGCCCCCGCGTACTTCCACCACTGACGCTCGAAGGCCAGAATGTCGTACTCGCGGCGGGTCAGCCCCTCGGGCAGCTCAGCGTCGTCGAGCGACTGCTCCGCCCGTGCCATCGCGCCGTCCATTCGATCCCTTCGGAAATCACATCCCTGTAGTTCGTGCGTCATTCAATCACGTCGGCGTGCAATGGGAGGGAACCGTTGGCCGCGCGTCGGCTCACTTAAGCTAGCCGACCATGGCGGTCCGTCCCATAGTGATCCTCGGTGATCCCGTTCTGCACACCCCGACAGCGCCGGTGCCGGTGGGCCCCGACGGCGCACTGCCGGCCGATCTGGGGAACCTGATCACCGACATGTACGAAACGATGGACGCCGCCCACGGGGTCGGGCTGGCTGCGAACCAGATCGGCGTGGGGTTGCGCTTGTTCGTCTACGACTGCCCGGACGACAAGGGCAAGGCGACCTACCAGCGCGGCGTGGTGATCAATCCGGTGCTGGAGACCTCCGAGATCCCCGAGACCATGCCGGACCCGGAGACCGATGACGAGGGCTGCCTGTCGGTGCCGGGGGAAACCTTCCCGCGGGGACGCGCACGGTGGGCCCGGGTCACCGGCCTGGACGCCGACGGACGCCCGGTGGAGTTGGAGGGCACCGGACTGTTCGCCCGGATGCTCCAGCACGAGACGGGCCACCTCGACGGCTTTCTCTACGTCGACGGACTCCTGGGCCGGCACGCCCGCGCAGCCAAGCGGGCCGCCAAGTCGAACGGCTGGGGTGTGCCCGGCCTGTCCTGGATGCCCGGCGAGGTGCCCGACCCCTTCGGGCATTAGGCATCGGATCAGGCAACGGGTTCTGAACATGCGCATCGCGACGTGGAACGTCAATTCCGTTCGTGCCCGGGCAGATCGGGTGGCCGACTGGCTGGGACGAGCCGAGGTCGACGTGCTGGCCATGCAGGAGACCAAGTGCTCCGACGACCAGTTCCCGACGATGACGTTCCTGGCCGCCGGGTACGAGGTGGTGCACTGCGGACACGACCAGTGGAACGGAGTGGCGATCGCCTCCCGGGTCGGAATCGACGACGTAAAGCTGGGTTTCGCGGGCCAACCGGCCTGGGGTGCGGGCGAGACCGCCCGGTCGGAGGCCCGTGCGCTGGGCGCCACCTGCGCCGGCGTGCGGGTCTGGAGCCTCTACGTTCCCAATGGCCGTACCGTCGACGATCCGCACTACCGGTACAAGCTGGAATGGCTTGATGCGCTTCACGATACGGCCACATCATGGCTGCAAGACGATCCCGATGCCCAGATCGCCCTGGTGGGCGACTGGAACATCGCACCGACCGACGACGACGTGTGGGACATCGAGGTCTTCCGTGACGCGACGCATGTGACGGAACCGGAGAGACGTGCCTTCCGCGCCATCGAAGGGCAATTCGCCGACGTGGTGCGGCCGTTCACCCCAGGACCCGGGGTGTACACCTACTGGGACTACACCCAGTTGCGGTTTCCCAAGCGCGAGGGCATGCGGATCGATTTCGTGCTGGCATCGCCGGCGTTGGCCCGCCGCGTGGTGCACGCCGAGATCGCGCGCGACGAACGCAAGACGGGAAAGAACCGGATCGGCTCGCCGAGCGACCACGCACCCGTCGTCGTCGACATCAGCTGATCGTCGGCAACCCTATCCTTGAGGGCATGTTCGCCTCGTTCACACGCGGCTGGGTCATGGCCAAAGCCAGTTGGGCGGTCCTGAAGGACCAGCCCAGCCTCGCCGTCTTCCCCGTCATCTCCGTGATCGCGGCGGCCGCCCTGAGCGTCGCTCTGGTGGTGCCGGTGGCCGCGGGCGGAGTCACGGCGGTCGGACTCGGCCTTCCCGACAAGGCGTTGCAGGCACTAGGGTATGCGGCGCTCTTCGCCTGGTACTTCCTGTGCACGTTCGCCTTCGTGTTCTGCAACTCGGCGCTGGTGGCGTGTGCACTGCAGCGGTTCGCCGGCCAGCCGGCCACCGTGGGGTCCGGTTTCGCCGCCGCCCGCCGCCGGCTGCCGCAGATCCTGGGCTGGTCCCTGCTGGCCGCCACGGTCGGCGTGATCCTGAGAGGCCTGCAGTCCGTGCTGAAGGAGAAGGCCGGGTTCGTCGGGGAACTGGTGGCCGGAGTGGCCGAGGGGTTGTGGGGCGTGGCCATCTATTTCGTGATTCCGGTGGTGGTGACCGAGGGGCTGGGACCGGTCGAGGCAGTCAAGCGGTCGTCGTCGATCCTGCGCCGAACCTGGGGCGAATCCCTCAGCGGTACAGCCGGACTCAACATCATCATGTTCTTGTTCTTCCTGCCGGCCATCGGTGTCGCAGCCCTGATCAGGACCGGCATCGGAGGCTCCGCGGTGATGGTGACCCTGGCGGTGCTGTGCGGCCTGTACCTGCTCGTGCTGGCGGTGGTCTTCGCCGCGTTGGGCTCGATCTTCCGGGCCGGCGTCTACTCCTACGCGACGAGCGGCGTCGCTCCCGCCCACATGGACGCCGATCTTCTGCAGGCGACATTCCGTTCAGGGCGGGCACGGTGAAGTTCCTGCCGTTGACCCCGCCGGGGCAGACCCCGGTCCGGGTCCTCACCATCGCCGGATCGGATTCCGGTGGGGGCGCGGGCATTCAGGCCGACATGCGCACCTTCTCCCTGCTCGGCGTGCACCCTCTGGTGGCGGTGACGGCGGTGACGGTGCAGAACTCGCTGGGCGTCAAAGGCTTTCACGAGATCCCGCTGGACATCATCGCCGGCCAGATCGAAGCGGTGGCCACCGACATCGGAGTTCAGGCCGCCAAGACCGGCATGCTGGCGTCCTCGGGGATCATCGAGACCGTCGCCGACTCGTGGCGCGCGCTCGGCCTGGCCGGAACCGTGCCGTTCGTGGTCGACCCGGTGTGCGCCTCCATGCACGGCGACCCCCTGCTGCACCCGTCGGCGCTGGACACCCTGCGCACCGTGCTGTTCCCGCTGGCCAGTCTGGTCACGCCGAACCTCGACGAGGTGCGACTGCTCGTCGGGATCGACGTGATCGACGACGCGACCCAACGCGACGCCGCCAAGGCCCTGCACGATCTGGGGCCGCGGTGGGCCCTGGTCAAGGGCGGCCATCTGCGTTCGGCGCCGGACAGCCCCGATCTGCTTTACGACGGCAAGGACTTTCACACGTTCGACGCCCCGCGGGTGGACACCGTCCACGACCACGGTGCCGGGGACACCCTGGCGGCCGCCACGGCGTGCGCGCTGGCACATGGATACTCGATGCCCGAGGCCGTGGCGTTCGGCAAGACCTGGGTGACCGAATGCCTGCGGGCCGCGTATCCCCTGGGCGGCGGGCACGGGCCGGTCTCGGCACTGTTCAGGTTGCACCGATGAACGGCCTCGAATCCATCGCGGGGGTCGCGCATCAGCCCGAGGACGCCCCCGCCGGCGTGGTGGTGCTCACCCACGGCGCGGGCGGCAGCCGCGAGTCACCGTTGCTGATCGCGCTCTGCGACGAGTGGGCCCGCCGCGGCTGGCTTGCGGTGCGCTACAACCTGCCCTACCGACGCCGCCGGCCCACCGGGCCGCCGTCGGGATCGTCGGCC
>CAIOYU010000459.1 GCA_903862565.1 uncultured Actinomycetes bacterium
CTTCGAGGCCTACGAGATCGTGGCCGACGTCCTGTGCGACGCGCCCGCCGACATCGGCGACAAGGAGCTGACCAAGGAGGCGCTCGGGGTGGGCGGACAGTACGCGGCCCAGGGCGTGGTCAGCAGCAACGAGAGCGTCTCTGCGCTGCTGTTCGCCACCGCTCGGCAGCTGGCGGCCGACCAGAAGCTTCTCGATCCGTCTCCGACCCTTCGCGAACGCCGCCACGATTTCCTCAACGAGTTGCACGGCATCATCGCGGACATGGACCGTATTCACGAGATCGTCCGGGAGCAGTTCTTCGCCCGCGAGGCTCTTCTGCGGGGCCCGGATTCGGTGGAGCTGCCATGACCCACCGGACAGCGGTGGCCATCACCGTTGCCGCTGTGCTCCTCGCCCCGACCGCAGGGTGTTCGGCTCTGCGTGCCGGCGGCGGCGAGGCGGTCAGCGCGCCTGACCTGCAGAAGGACATCACCGATCGGCTCACCCAGGCGGGACACCCGCCGAAGTCGGTGTCCTGCAAGGGTGGATTGAAGGCGGAGGCCGGTGCTTCGACCAGGTGCGACGTAGTTCTGGGCGATACCAACAGCATCGAGCCGGTGGTGACGGTCACCGCGGTCGATCCGGTGACCTATTCGGTTGCGCCCGCGGTCAGTGGTGAGCAACTTGCCGCGGCGGTAGGCCGATTGCTGGCCAGCCCCACGGTCGATTGTGAGTCCGGTCTCGACGGCAAGATCGGGGCGCAGGCTCAGTGCGAGGTGACCAAAGACGCAGTGATGATGACCCGCACCGTCGAGGTGACCAACGTCGAAGGTCTGCTGATGTCCTACGCGGTCCTGCCGGTGCTGGCCCGCCAACAGGTGCAGGACCTGTTGGCGGAACGACTCCAGGGCGGGCGACCGGACACCGTCGACTGCGCCGGCGATCTTCAGGGCAAGGTCGGCGCGTCGTTGGATTGCACGACGGTGACCGGCGGTGCGCGTCAACGATTGACGCTGACTGTGACCGGTGTCAAGGGCGACCAGATCGACTTCGCCGTCGCGCCGAAGGGCTGAGGTCGGCCACGAGGACTTTTGCAATGGTGCCGCCTGCCGGGCAGGCCCTCTGTATTCTCCTCCCGGTCAAAAGTTTCCGCTGTCGAGGGTGTTTCAGACCCGCGACTCACACTCGGAGGATTTTCAGGTGACGAAGACCAGCAAGACCGCAGCCGTTGCCGGCCTGCTCGCCGCCGCCGGCCTGATCGGTGGCGGCCTGACCGGCTGCTCGGTGAAGGTCGAGACCAGCAGCAAGGCCGCGGTGAGCTCTTCTGACCTGCAGAAGGACCTGACCGACCGCCTCGCCAAAAGCGGCAACCCGGCGAAGTCCGTCACCTGCAACGACGATCTCGTCGGCGAGGTTGGCAAGGCGGCGAAGTGTGACGTGGTCTTCAGCGACACCAACAGCGTCGAGGCCGTCTTCTCCGCCACCAAGGTGGAGGGCACCACCGTCAGCTACGAGATCGCCCCGCAGCTGACCAAAGACCAGTTGCAGAAGGCTGTCGGCGGTCTGACCGGAACATCGAGTGCGACGGTGGCCTGCGATTCCGGCTTGGACGGCAAGGTCGGCGCGACCGCGAATTGTGAGGTCATCCAGGACGGCACCCCCTCGAAGCGCACCGTCGAGGTGGAGAAGGTCGAGGGTCTGTCGATGGACCTCAACGTCGTTCAGGTCCTCGACAAGAGAAAGGTGGCCGAAGTCCTGAGCGAGAAGTTGGGCTCGGACGGCTCCCCGGTCGACACCGTCGAGTGCCTCGATGACGTGGTCGCCAAGGTCGGTAGCACGGTCGAGTGCACCGCGACTACGGGCGGACAGCCCGTCGGCTACATCGTGACGGTGACCGACGCCGAGGGCGACACCGTCAACTTCGACTACACGCAGAAGCCCTGAGAGCAGAGGGCCGCAACGGGGCGGGGTGGCGCAGGATCCTCTGGCGCCGTCCCGCCCCGCCGCATCCGGTGGCCATAGGCTGAACCGGTGAATGCGACCGTCCCTGCGCGCTCCGGCGCCGTGCTGCCCGTGTTGACCGCGGTCGCGGTGCTGGCCGGACTGGTTGCCGCTGGGATCGGCGCGCTGTCCCTGGCCGACGCCCTGACCGCAACGGGTCTGCCCGACCCGGGGCCGGTGACGACACTCGGGTTGCCCTTCGTGCGCGCGGCAGGGGAGATCGCCGCTGTCACCGCGGTCGGCGGTTTCATGTTCGCGGCGTTCTTCGTACCGCCCCAGGAAAGCGGAGTCCTCGACGCCGCCGGATACCGGGCGCTGCGGATGGCGGCCCGCGCATCCGGCGTCTGGGCCGTGTGCGCCGCGTTGCTGGTGCCGTTGACCGTCTCCGACGTTTCCGGAAAACCGTTGCGGGACAACCTGGAACCGGCCCAGCTGTGGCAGATTGCCGGCCTGGTCGACACCGCCAACGCCTGGCGGTGGACGGCCTTTCTGGCGGCGGCGGTGGCGTTGGCGGCCACTGCGGTGTTGCGCTGGTCCTGGACGCCGGTGCTGCTCGCCGGTTCGATGCTGACCTTGGTGCCGCTGGGGCTCACCGGGCACTCCTCAGCCGGTGGATCTCATGATGTGGCCACCAACAGCCTGCTGATCCACCTGATGGCGGGGGCGCTGTGGGCAGGTGGGCTGCTGGCCCTGCTGGCGCATGCCGTGCGCTCCGGTGATCACGCCGACCTCGCCGCGCGCCGTTTCTCCGCCGTCGCGCTGTGGTGCTTCGTAGCGATGGCGTTCTCCGGGGCCGCCAACACGATGGTGCGGATTCGGTTGCCGGACTTGATCTCGACGCGCTACGGCTGGCTGGTGCTCGCGAAAGTCATTGCGCTGCTGATTCTCGGGGTCATCGGGTGGCGTCAGCGCCGCAGCGCGGTGGCGGCTCTGCAGTCCGATCCGCAGTTGCGGGCTCCGCTGATTCGGCTCTCGACGGTGGAGTCGCTGGTGTTCGGTCTGACCTTCGGTGTTGCGGTGGGCCTGGGACGCACCCCGCCCCCGGCGCCTGCGCGGACCAACCCATCGCCGGCGGAAGTCGCACTCGGTTACGACTTCGACGGGCCACCGAGCCTGGCCCGGATTTTTGTGGACTGGCGATTCGATCTGGTATTCGGCACTGCGGCAATCTTTTTGGCGGTCGTGTATGTCGCCGGTGTAATCCGATTGCGCCGTCGCGGCGACGCCTGGCCGACGGGGCGGACCGTCGCATGGCTTCTGGGCTGTGCGCTGCTGCTGTTCACCACATCATCGGGTCTCGGGCGCTATATGCCAGCCGTCTTCAGCATGCACATGACCGGTCACATGCTGCTGTCGATGCTGGTCCCGATCCTGTTGGTGCTCGGCGCCCCCACCACGCTGGCACTGCGGGCTCTGCCCGCCGCCGGCAAGGGGGATCCGCCCGGTCCACGGGAATGGCTGCTGGCCGGTGTGCATGGCAGCTGGTCTCGGTTCTTCACCCACCCGGTCGTCGCGACCGCGATGTTCGTCGTCGGGTTCTATGCGCTGTACTTCGGTGGAATCTATGACGCCGCCGCCAGTCACCATGCCGCGCATCTGCTTATGAATCTTCACTTCCTGATGAGCGGCTACCTGTTCTACTGGGTGGTCATCGGCATCGATCCCACCCCGCGCGTCGTGCCGCCGTTGGGAAAGATCGGCATGGTCTTCGCCTCGGTCCCGATGCACGCGTTCTTCGGGATACTGATGATGGGCATGACGACGGTATTGGCGGAGCGGTTCTACCGTTCACTTGAATTGCCCTGGCAGGCAGATCTTCTCGCGGACCAGAATCTGGGTGGTTCGATCGCGTGGGCCGGGGGTGAGATCCCGCTGGTGGTGGTGATGATGGCGCTGCTGATCCAGTGGCAGCGCAGCGATCGTCGCACCGCCAAGCGCCTGGACCGCGCCGCCGACCGTGACCAGGACGCCGAACTGAACGCCTACAACGCGATGCTGGCCGAGATGGCCGGCCGCGACCGATCTCAGCGCTGAACACTCCCCAGTCTCTGATTCATCCACACCTGTTCGCCCTCTCCGGTGGCGGCGGAGTCCTTTCGTCGGTGCCTCGCGGCCAACTTGAGTGGCACGACCTCACCGATACAGATTGCGAGGACAGACATGTTCGAGACACCGATGACCGCCGTTGGCCGCATCATCACCGACCTGCGCCGCCGTGTGGTGGGCGATCAGGAGGTGATCAGCTTCCGGATGGCCTGCAACTCACGGCGCCGCAGCCCCGAGGGCACCTGGGAGCCGGGCAGCACGCTGTACATCACGGTCAACTGCTGGGGCCGGCTTGTCACCGGCGTCGGAGCCGGGCTCTACAAGGGTGCGCCCGTGATCGCCACCGGCACCGTGCACACCAGTGAGTACGAGGACAAGGACGGCATCAAGCGTTCGTCGCTGGAGATGCGCGCCAACGCCGTCGGCCCGGACCTGTCCCGCGTGATCGTGCGGATCGAGCAGCCGCAACAGTCGCACGCGGGAGCAGAGCCGGCGGACCCGCATCCCGATGAGGCCGAGTCGGCGGACCGGCATCCCGCCGAAGACTCCGATGACTTGGTGTTGTCGGCCTGAGCCCATGCCGGCCCAAGCATGGGTGACGATGATCGTCGGCGGTCTTGCGGCCGCCGGCGTCATCATCACCTGGCAGCAGAAGAACCATGCCGACAAGCGCAGCGAATGGTGGCGGCGGACCCAGTGGGCTTTCGAGTGCGCGTTCAACTCGAATTCTCAAGGCGGCAGGGCTAAAGCTGAACTCGGCTGGACATTGCTGAACACCCTGGTCGAATCTAAACTCGCGACCAGGGACGATTCCGACATCGTGCAGGTGATCGCTCAGCAGGCGCTGACTGCGAGTCGGGACTGGGAGGACGGGAATGGTGGAGAACGCAACGAGTGACGACTGGGCGAATCGGGATTTCGTGATGCGTGACCCGGCGGTTCGAAGGGCTGCCGCGAAAGTCGCCGTGGCCGCCAGCAAGAAGACCGGCCGTCCTGTTCCCGCTTGGATCAGGGAGCTCGCAGAGTCCCCGTAGGGCCCAAGCCGGGACCGTAGTGCCGTTACCGCCGCGACGGCCACAGCGGGCACGCACCTAGGATGGTCGCCGTGGCGGAATTCATCTACACCATGCGCAAGGTCCGCAAGGCCCACGGCGACAAGGTCATCCTCGACGACGTGACGCTCAGCTTCCTGCCGGGAGCCAAGATCGGCGTCGTCGGCCCCAACGGCGCCGGCAAGTCGAGCGTCCTGAAAATCATGGCCGGCATCGACCAGCCCAACAACGGCGACGCCTTCCTGACCCCGGGCGCGACGGTCGGGATCCTCATGCAGGAGCCGGCGCTCAACGAGGAGAAGACCGTCCGGCAGAACGTCGAGGAGGGTCTCGGCGAGATCAAGGTCAAGCTCGACCGGTTCAACGAAGTCGCTGAACTGATGGCCACCGACTACTCCGACGAGTTGATGGAGGAGATGGGCCGGCTGCAGGAAGACCTCGACCACGCCGATGCGTGGGACATGGACTCCCAACTCGAGCAGGCCATGGATGCGCTGCGCTGCCCGCCGCCGGACGAGCCGGTCACCAACCTGTCCGGCGGTGAGCGCCGTCGGGTCGCGCTGTGCAAGCTGCTGCTGAGCAAGCCCGACCTGCTGCTGCTCGACGAGCCCACCAACCACCTCGACGCAGAGAGCGTCCAGTGGCTTGAGCAGCACCTCGCCGACTACAAGGGTGCGATTCTGGCCGTCACCCACGACCGCTACTTCCTGGACAACGTCGCCGAGTGGATTCTCGAACTCGACCGTGGCCGCGCCTACCCGTACGAGGGCAACTACTCGACCTACCTGGAGAAGAAGGCCGAGCGCCTGGAGGTGACCGGCAAGAAGGATCAGAAACTGCAGAAGCGCCTCAAGGAGGAACTGGCCTGGGTGCGCTCCGGTGCCAAGGCCCGCCAGGCCAAGAACAAGGCCCGCCTGGCGCGCTACGAGGAGATGGCGACCGAAGCGGAGAAGACCCGCAAGCTCGACTTCGAGGAGATCCAGATCCCGGTCGGTCCTCGACTGGGCAGTGTCGTGGTCGAGGTCGACCACCTCGACAAGGGCTACGACGGCCGCATCCTGATCAAGGATCTGTCGTTCACCCTGCCGCGCAACGGAATCGTCGGCGTCATCGGGCCCAACGGCGTCGGTAAGACCACGCTGTTCAAAACCATCGTCGGCCTGGAGAAGCCGGACAGCGGCACGGTGCGCATCGGCGATACGGTCAAGCTCAGCTACGTCGACCAGTCCCGCGCCGGGATCGACCCGAAGAAGAACGTCTGGCAGGTGGTCTCCGACGGCCTGGACTACATCGAGGTCGGCCAGAACGAAATACCCTCGCGCGCTTACGTTTCGGCGTTCGGATTCAAGGGACCCGATCAGCAGAAGCCGGCCGGGGTGCTCTCCGGCGGCGAGCGCAACCGCCTCAACCTGGCGCTGACCCTAAAGCAGGGCGGCAATCTCCTGCTGCTCGACGAGCCCACCAACGACCTCGACGTCGAGACTCTCGGCTCGCTGGAGAACGCGCTGGAGAAGTTCCCCGGGTGCGCGGTGGTGATCTCCCACGACCGCTGGTTCCTGGACCGCACCTGCACCCACATCCTGGCCTGGGAGGGCGACTCCTCCAACGAGGCCAAGTGGTTCTGGTTCGAGGGCAACTTCGGGGCCTACGAGGAGAACAAGGTCGCCCGACTCGGTGCCGACGCGGCTCGTCCGCACAGAGTGACCCACCGCAGGCTCACACGCGACTAATGTCGGCTGCGTACCAGCGCAGGTACGCACGCCGAACCCGGGAGCGCCCACTCCGATGACCATCGCCGAGGCGTACGCCGCCACCTACCGAGGCCCGCACGGCGGCGCCGTTCCCACCGATGCCGACAGCGCCGACACCACGCGCTTCGACAGGGCGAGATCGGTGCTGCCCGCTGTAATCGCCGCGCAGGAGCGACTCGCCCACCGGCGTCAGCCGGGGGAGACGCTGGTCGAGGTCTACGGTGTGGACGATCCGCAAGGGTTCGGTCCCGCCCTGCAGATCGTCACCGACCAGGCCGGCATCCTGGATTCGATCACTGTGCTGCTGCATCGGCTGGGTGTCGCCTACGTGTCGCTGATGCACCCGACGCTGCAGGTGCGCCGCGATGCCGACGGGACGTTGCTCGAGGTCTCCACCGGCACCGGTGACGCGGAGGCGGAGGCGGTCCAGGAGAGCTGGGTCCACATCCAGCTGTCACGCTCGGTGAACCGCCGGGCTCTGAAAGAAGCGGTGGAACTGCTGCCGAAGGTTGTGGCCGATGCCCGCCAGGTAGCGCAGGACGCTCCCGAACTGGCCTCCGTGCTGCGCGGCCTGGCCCAACAGATCGCTGCCGACGACGGCACCCGCTTCGCCGGCCCCGATCGCATGGACGTGTCCTACCTGCTGCGCTGGCTGGGCGACGGCAATTTTGTGCTCCTCGGATCGCTGTGCTGCACGGTGCACGACGGGGCCGCGGCCCCGGACGACTCCACCCGGCTGGGTGTGGCGCGGTTGCGTAACGAGACGCTGCCAGAACTCAGCGAGCCCGGTGAACTCGTGGTTCTGGCGCAGGCGACCATGCCGAGTTTCCTGCGCTACGGCGCCTATCCGTACATCGTGGTGGTGCGGGAGGAACCCGGCGGGCAGGAGCCCGGCGGGAAGGGACCCGTCATCGAGCACCGATTCGTCGGGTTGTTCACCGTCGCGGCGATGAATGCCAACGTGCTCGATATCCCGTTGATCTCCCGTCGGGTGCAGGGGGCACTGGCGCTGTCGCAGGACGATCCCGGGCACCCCGGCCAACTGATGCTCGACATCATGCAGACCATCCCGCGCTCGGAGTTGTTCACGCTCAGCTCGGAGCAGTTGCTGGACATGGCCGGCGCGGTGATCGACCTCGGGTCACGACGGCGCACCCTGCTGTTCCTGCGGGCCGACCACCTCGGCCACTTCGTCTCCTGCCTGGTCTACCTGCCGCGGGACCGCTACACCACCGCCGTCCGGCTGACCATGCAGGACATCCTGGTGCGTGAATTCAACGGCGTCAGCATCGACTACGCCGCCAAGGTCAGCGAATCACCCTGGGCGGTCGTGCATTTCACCGTCCGGCTGCCGGAGCCCGCGGACTCGACCGGTAGGCGGTCGATCGACACCTCCGAAGCCAACCGGGTTCGCATCCAGGGCCTGCTCACCGCGGCCGCCCGCACCTGGGGCGACCGCCTCCTGGGGTCGGTGCGTGAGGGTGCCATCGACGGCGCCGTGGCCGAGCATTACTCCGATGCGTTGCCCGAGGCATTCAAGCAGGTGGTGACTCCCGACGAGGCGATCAACGACATCGGACTCATCGAGGCTCTCACCGAGGACTCGGTCCTACTGCAGATGGAACCCGCTCCGGGAGACCGCGAAGCCTTCTTGACCTGGTATCTCGGTGGCAGTTCGGCGTCGCTGAGTCGCCTGCTGCCGGTGCTGGGGTGCATGGGGGTCGAAGTCCTCGAGGAACGCCCATTCACGGTGACGCGGCGCGACGGTCTGGCGGTCTCCATCTACCAGTTCACCATCCGGCCCGACGCCACGATCCCGGAACCGGGGTCGCCGCAGGAGTGGGATGCCACCGCGGCCAGATTCACCGACGCCGTCACCGCAATCTGGCAGGGCCGCGCGGAGGTGGACCGGTTCAACGAGTTGGTGTTGCGCGCAGCCTTGTCGTGGCAGCAGGTCACGGTGTTGCGTGCCTACGCGAAGTACCTGCGGCAGGCGGGATTTCCCTACAGCCAGTCCCACATCGAGTCGGTGCTGATCGACAACACCGCGACCGCGCGATCTCTGGTCGCGTGGTTCGAGGCTCTGTTCGACCCGGCGGCGGCCGACTCGGACTCCGGCACGGGAGTGTCCGCCGAGGCGGCGGCGGCCGCGGTGGCCGCCGATCTCGACGCCCTGACCAGCCTGGACACCGACCGAGTGCTGCGGGCGTTCGCATCGTTGATTCAGGCGAGCCTGCGCACCAACTTCTACGTGACCGATCCCGGGTCGGCTCGGGCGCGAAATGTGTTGTCGATCAAGGTCAATCCCGAAGCGATCAGCGAGTTGCCGCTGCCGCGGCCGAAGTTCGAGATCTTCGTCTACTCGCCGCGGGTGGAGGGCGTGCACCTGCGCTTCGGCCCAGTCGCCCGTGGCGGCCTGCGCTGGTCGGACCGTCGCGAGGACTTCCGTACCGAGGTGCTGGGACTGGTCAAGGCGCAGGCGGTCAAGAATGCCGTCATCGTCCCGGTCGGTGCCAAGGGCGGGTTCGTGGTCAAGCATCCGCCTGCCGACCGGGAGGCGTTCCGTGACGAGGGCGTCGCCTGCTACCAACTGTTCGTCAGTGGATTGCTGGACCTGACCGACAACGTCGACATGGCCACCGGCGCGGTGATCCCCCCCAACCGCGTGGTGCGCCGCGACGGCGACGACGCCTACCTTGTGGTCGCCGCGGACAAGGGCACCGCCACGTTCTCCGACATCGCCAACGACGTGGCCAAGTCCTACGGCTTCTGGCTGGGTGACGCCTTCGCCTCCGGTGGTTCGGTGGGCTACGACCACAAAGCCATGGGCATCACCGCCAAGGGCGCCTGGGAGGCGGTCAAGCGGCACTTCCGGGAGATGGGGGTGGACACCCAGGCCGAGGACTTCACCGTCGTCGGCATCGGCGACATGAGCGGGGATGTGTTCGGCAACGGCATGCTGCTCTCCGAACACATCCGGTTGGTCGCCGCCTTCGACCACCGGCACATCTTCATCGACCCCGATCCCGATGCGGCGCGGTCCTTCCCGGAGCGCCGGCGGCTGTTCGACCTGCCTCGGTCGAGTTGGGCCGATTACGACGCGTCGCTGATCAGTGCAGGGGGCGGTGTGTTCAGCCGCGAGCAGAAGTCGATCACCGTCACGCCGGAGATGCGCCGGGCACTCGGTATCGACGACAGCGTCACCGAGATGCCCCCGCCGGAACTGATCCGAGCGGTGCTGCGCGCGCCGGTGGACCTGCTGTTCAACGGCGGCATCGGCACCTACATCAAATCCGAGGCCGAGTCCGACGCCGCCGTCGGCGACCGCGCCAACGACCCGGTGCGCGTCAATGCAAACGAGTTGCGCGCCAAGGTGATCGGCGAAGGCGGCAACCTCGGGGTGACGGCGCGGGGCCGGATCGAGTTCGATCTCTGCGGTGGCCGCATCAACACCGACGCCCTGGACAACTCCGCCGGTGTGGACTGCTCCGACCACGAGGTCAACATCAAGATCTTGGTCGACTCCCTGGTGAGCGCCGGCGCCGTCCCGTCGGGCGGGCGAACCGAATTGCTCGCCTCGATGACCGACGAGGTCGGGCGGCTGGTTCTGACCGACAACAGCGATCAGAACGACCTGATGGGCACCAGCCGCGCCAATGCCGCGTCACTGCTCAACGTGCACGCCCGGCAGATCCGGGAACTCGAGGAGCAGCGCGGCCTCAACCGCGAACTCGAGGCGCTGCCGTCGGACAAGGAGATCACCCGCCGCGAGGAACTCGGCATCGGGCTGACCTCACCGGAGCTGGCCACGCTGATGGCCCACGTCAAGCTGGCGCTCAAGGCCGAGGTGCTGGCCGGCGACCTGCCCGATCAGGAGGTCTTCGCCGCCGGCCTGCCCGGCTACTTCCCGGCCCAGCTGCGCGACAACTTCGCCGGTGAGATCCGCGCCCACCAGCTGCGGCGGGAGATCACCACCACGATGCTGGTCAACGACATGGTCAACACCGGCGGCATCACGTTCGCCTATCGGGTCACCGAGGACGCCGGGGTCGGATACGTCGACGCGGTGCGGGCGTTCGCCGCCAGCGACGCGATCTTCGGCGTCGGTCGGACGTGGCGGGACATCCGGGCGGTCGGCGACGCCGGGGTGCCCGCCCGCGTCACCGACCGGATGACGTTGGACCTGCGCCGACTGCTCGACCGCGCCGCGCGCTGGCTGCTCAACAACCGTCCGCAGCCGCTGGCGGTCGGAGCGGAGATCAACCGGTTCGCGGCGACCGTAGCCGACCTGACCCCGCGGATGGGGGAATGGCTTCGCGGAGATGACCGCGCGATCGTCGCCAAGGAGGCCGGCGAGTTCGCCGCCGCCGGCGCGCCGCTGGACCTGGCGTCCACCGTGGCCAACGGGCTGTATCGGTACAGCCTGCTCGACGTCATCGACATCGCCGACATCGTCGACCGCGACCCCGCCGAGGTGGCCGACACCTACTTCGCGCTGATGGACTACCTGGGCACCGACGGACTGCTGACCGCGGTCTCCGGTCTGCCGCGTGATGACCGCTGGCATGCGCTGGCCCGGCTTGCGCTGCGCGACGACATCTATAGTTCGCTGCGGGCGCTGTGTTTCGACGTCCTCGCCGTCGGGGAGCCTGACGAGTCGGGGGAGGAGAAGCTCTCCGAGTGGGAGAACAGCAAGGGTTCGCGGGTCAGCCGGGCACGGCGGACCCTGAGCGAGATCTACGCCCATGACGCTCGGGATCTGGCGACCTTGTCGGTGGCGGCACGACAGATCCGAAGCATGACCCGGATGACTGGAACAGGTACGAGTGGCTGAACAAGATAAGGCCGGATACACCACCGGCGTGCGGGTCCGCTGGTCGGACATCGACATGTACCAGCACATCAACCACGCGACGATGGTGACCATTTTGGAGGAGGCCCGCGTCGATTTCCTGCGGGAACCCTTCACCGACGACATCGAGACGATCGGTTTGCTCATCCACGAGGTGCAGGTTCTCTACAAAGGTCAACTGCGCCTTGTTGATTCGCCGTTACAGGTGACGATGTGGACCAAGCGGCTGCGTGCGGTCGACTTCACCCTGGGCTACGAGGTCCGATCGGTCAGTGCCGCACCGGATTCCAAACCGGCGGTGATCGCGGAGACCCAGCTGGCTGCGGTGCACATCAAAGAGCAACGGCTGGTGCGGCTTTCGCCGACCCACCGGGAGTACCTGCAGCGCTTCCTGCGGTGACCCTCCTCTGTGTTCCCGATACCGCCCAACGTCGTGACCTCGCCATCTTCGTCGACCGGGCGCTGCGCCTGGACCCCGCCGCCGTCGTCCGGCTGCGCACCCGCGCCGACGGTCTGATCGGTGCCTGGGTGGTCACCGGTTTCGATGTGCTCGCCGGGCGGGTGGTGGGGGGAACCGTTGAACCGGCCGACGTCACCTGCGCGGCCGACCAGGTGAGCCGGGCTCTGACGGCAGCCGGAGCGTCCGGCTGTATCGACCCCGGCTACCCGATGGACTCGGCATGGCGCGCCCTGCTGCCCCCGGAGACCGGGTTCGTCCACCTCGACGATGTACCCGCCGTCGTACTGGCCGACCTTGCCCGCAGCGGTGCAGAACTCGCCCGGGACCACGCCGGCCCGGCCGGACCGCCCGTCTCCCTGCTGGATCAGGAGGTGGTGCGGGTCAGTGCAGGGCCGGACGAGGTGGGCATACCGATGCGATGTGTGTTGGCTTTGGCGGCAATGGGTTTCGCCCCGGAGTCTGCCGGAGAGGTGGTGCGCGTGCGGATCGCGCCGAACTGGTTGCGCATCGACGCCCGCTTCGGTTCGGTGTTCCGCCGCCGCGGCGACCCTGCCCTGCTGCTCGGCTGACCTGTCTCACGCTCGGCCTCCGGGGCCGCGCCACTAGCATCAACGACCATGCGAAGGACTCTGATTCCCGAATGAGCTGGCGAGACGACGGAACCATCGTGGGGGAGTCAGACCTGTACGGAGCCGGGATGCTTCAGCATCGCCGCGACGTCCACGAGACCGGCGATGCCTTCTACTCCGTCTGGTTCTACCCACGGCCTGCGGTGTCGGGGGAGGAATACTCACCGCTGCCCTATTACCACGTGGCCTGGGCTCGGGTGCCTGCCGGAAACGAGTCCCGTGCGATCCGGGTGACGATCCACCACGACGTCGCCGTGGTGCTGGGGATGGGTAAGCAGGAGGACGGACTGCCCCCGGTCACCGTCGCGCGGGTCGAGGACATCACTTCGATTCTGGAGATTCTCGGCCGGGGCTTCGCCGCGGCGTTCAATGCCCGCCGGCCCCGTGCCACATGATCAGCCGGCCCCGTGCCACATGATCCGAGCGATCAGAACGGCGCGTTGACCATGGCGTCTGCCGCCATGTCCAGGTAGGCCAGCAATTCGCGGCGGTGGGGGTCGTCGAGGGTCGTCGAGTCGACCGAGGCGACGGCGGTGCGCATGCAGCGCAGCCACGCGTCGCGCTCGATGAACCCGATCCGGAACGGTGCGTGGCGCATGCGCAGCCGGGGGTGACCGCGCTGTTCGGAATAGGTCCGCGGGCCGCCCCAGTACTGCTCGAGGAACATCCGCAGTCGGTCCTCGGCGCCGGTCAGGTCGTCCTCGGGATACAGCGGCCGCAGGACCTCGTCCTCGGTGACCAGTTCATAGAACCGCGACACCACGGTGCTGAACGTCTCCGCGCCGCCGACGGCGTCATAAAAGCTGCCCGGGGTTTCCCCGGCGCCTCCGTCCCCAGCACCCTCAGCCACCACACCATTGGAACACGGCGAAAAACTGCGTGCGATCGGGGCCGATCCGTGGTGCACTGGTCAGCGGAGGACGCATGGCGCAGGGAAAGCGGAAGACCGCACAACCCGCGGTCGCGGCTGCCTCTGCCCGTGAACACCCCGAGAGCCACGCCCCCGTGGACGCGTCGATCTGGGGACGCCGGCGGGTGTTACTCCTCAACGCCACCTATGAGCCCCTCACCGCGCTGCCCATCCGGCGGGCCGTGGTCATGGTGTTGTGCGGTAAGGCCGACGTGGTTCACGACGACGTGGGCGGTCCGGTCATCCACTCCGCCACCCGTCGCATCCCGGTGCCCTCGGTGATCCGGCTGCGGACCTACGTCCGGGTGCCGTATCGGGCGCGCGTCCCGATGACCAGGGCCGCGTTGATGCACCGCGACCGCTTCCGCTGCGTGTATTGCGGATCCAGGGCCGACACCGTCGACCACGTGGTGCCGCGCAGTCGGGGTGGGCAACACACCTGGGAGAACTGCGTGGCGGCCTGCTCGACGTGCAACCACCGCAAGGCCGACAAGCTGGTGACCGAACTCGGCTGGACGCTACGGTCGACCCCAATGCCCCCGAAGGGACAGCACTGGCGGCTGCTGTCCTCGGTCAAAGAACTCGACCCCGCCTGGGTGCGCTACCTCGGCGAGGGTGCGGCCTGATCGCTGCGCTAGGTTGAGCACCGTGAAAACTGCTCTGACTCATGGGCTGCCGGTGCTGATCGTGGCCGGGCTGATCGCGCTGATCTATTTCCGCACGGCCAAGCGCGTGGCGACCTATAACCTGTCCCAGCCCTGGACCCATGCCCCGGTCCTGTGGTCGGCCAACGACGAGGTGATTCCCGATGCCGGTCATGGCCATGTCCACAGCGATGACCATGCATACGGGGATGGACATGGCGAGACCGTTCTCAGCGTGGGAGGTGGCGCAAGTGGTGGCTGGTAACCATGCGGTGAGCCGGGTCGACGGATCCCGGCTGCCGATCGGGTATGTGGTCAGCAGCAGCGGACGGATCTCCGCGGCCGTCGAAACGCACTTGCAGGCGCCGCGCTATCCCTTCTCGAACCTGGACCTGATCGCTCTCGACGACACGCTGACCTACGCCAGTCGGCAGTCCAAGGCCCGTTTCGCCGTCTACGTCGGGGATCTCGGTGCGGACGCTGCCAGTCGGGCCCGGGAGATCCTCGCCGCTGTGCCCACCCCGAACAACGCTGTCCTGCTTGCTGTTTCGCCGGATCAGCGGGCTATCGAGGTGGTTTACGGCGCCGACGTGCGGGGTCGTGGAGCCGAGTCGGCCGCGGCTCTGGGACTGTCGGCGGCTGCGTCGTCGTTCCGGGCGGGTGACAACCTCATCGACGGTCTGATCAGCGCGGTGCGCGTGATGTCGGCGGGTATCGACCGCTGACGATGCGGGCCGCCTGCGGCACGAGGAGGAGGCGGTCAGTCGGGTTGGACCGCTGACGATGCGGGCCGCCTGCGGCACGAGGAGGAGGCGGTCAGTCGGGTTAGTTCGCCGGTGACCGACCGCCGAGGCGGACAAAGCTACTGGGCGAGCAGCCGGTAACCGATCCCCAGAGATCGGTAAGTGCGTTCGGCCCGAAGGTCGAGCGACAACAATTCGTGACCGAAGCGGTGAGCGGTTAGCCCGACCAGGGCGTCGTACGTGCTGCCGCCTGTCACCCCGGCGGTCGCGACGGCTGTCGTCAAGGATTCATAAAGTTCGGCATCCGGGACGATGACGCGTCCGCCCCATTGCCGCGCCAGGTACTCGGCCACTGTCTGAGCGTCCATCCGGAACGGTGCGGGCATGCGCGTGAGAACTGCATAGGTTTCCGTCACCACATGGGCTGGAACGACCACCCCGGGTGTCACGACTCGCCGAGCCGCCTGGTGCGCCTCGTGCCAGGGGGCGAAGGCGGCGATAACGACGCTCGTGTCGAGC
Organism: uncultured Actinomycetes bacterium; assembly: GCA_903862565.1. Taxonomy (GTDB): domain Bacteria; phylum Actinomycetota; class Actinomycetes; order Mycobacteriales; family Mycobacteriaceae; genus Mycobacterium. The sequence goes on from CAIOYU010000459.1 coordinate 15,588, forward strand.
GCCGTCACCGGCGGGTGGCTTCCACCGCATCTCGAACCTGCTCGGCGGTGAGGACAGGAAGATCGACCCCCGCAACAGCCACCAAGGCACCCCCGTGATCGACGAGCCGCACAGGTGTGGTTGCCGGCGAAATCTCGAGGTGTCCTTCAACCTCGGTCAACACGATCCGGCTACCGGGGCGCAACCCGAGACGCTCGCGGACCTCCTTGGGAACGACGACCCGCCCCCCTGCGTCGATGGTTGCTAGCATGGTTTGACGATACCATTCAGCTGCTCAGCCTGTACGCCCAGATAGGTTTCGATCACGCCCCGCAGCTCGCGCTCGATCGGCACCGACCGCTGCTTTCCGCCCTTGCCCCGGACATGGCTCAGCCGGCGTCGAACTCCCGCGCCCGCAGTGACCGTTCCACCCCGGCGCGGCCCTCGAGGACCAGGCGTCGCAGCGCCGGCGGTACGTGCAGGCCGCCGAGGAACCAGTCGGCAGACTCGAGAGCCTCGGTGCTGATGTCCCAGGACGGGTACAGACCCACCACCACGGTCTGGGCCACTTCGCTGGAGCGCCGCTCCCACACGCTGGAGATGGTGTCGAAGTAGTGCTTGGTATAGGGCGCCAGCACCTCCGACTGCCCGGGGTGGACGAACCCACTGATGATCGCCCGCGCGGTGGCATTGGGCAGCGTGTCGTCCTCGATGACCTCCCGCCAGGCGCGGTGTTTGACGTCGGCCTGCGGTCGGGCCGCTGAAGCCGCCGCCGCGTGGCGCTTGCCGGCCGCGGTGGGGTCGCGCTGGGCCTCGGCGTCGATGAACGGCGCGGCGGTGCCCTGGGCGTCGATCTGCCCGCCTGCGGCCAGTGCGGTCACGATCCGCCAGCGCAGGTCGGTATCGACGACCAGACCCGTCAGCCCGGACTCGGCCGGGTCGCCGTCGAGCAGGTCGGCCAGTGCCACCAGGTGCCGGGCGGACAGGACAGAGGTGCACAGCGCGTTGACGTAGGCCAACTGGTGATCGGATCCGCCCGCAGCGCCGCGGGCCAGTTCCAGCAGGCGGTCGGCGAAGGCCGGCCAGCCCTGCTCGGCCGCCCAGCCCGGTTCGGCATAGGAGTTCAGCGCGGTCTGCGCCTGCAGCAGCAGGCGCTGGGCCACGCCCACCTCGGTTTCGGCGTGCACGCCGCCGGAGACCAGCGCGACGAAGTCGCGGGCCTTGAGTTCGGCGTCGCGCGTCATCTCCCAGGCCGCCGACCACACCAGGGTGCGGGGGAGCGGGTCGGCGATATCGGCGATGCGGTTCAGCGCGGTCTGCAGGGAATCCTCGTCGAGGCGCATCGAGCAGTACGTTAGGTCGTCGTCATTGACCAGGATCAGCTTGCCGCGCGGAACTCCTTGCAGCGCAGGTACTTCGGTGACGTCGCCGGTCACGTCGAGCTCTTCGCGGTGTACCCGGACCAGCTTGCCGTTCGGATCGTCGTCGTAGATGCCGACGGCCAGCCGGTGCACCCGGGTCTCCCCGGCGCCGGGCTTCGCCCCACCCTGGCGGACGGTGAACCGGGTGAACCGGCCCGCGTCGTCGACGTCGAACTCCGGCCGCAGCGTGTTCAGCCCGGTGGTCTTGAGCCACTGGCGGCCCCAGTCGGACAGGTCGCGGCCCGACGCCTTTTCCAGGGCGCCCAGCAGGTCGTCGAAGGTGGCGTTGTCGAAGGCGTGCGCGCGGAAGTAGTCCCGCAGCCCTGCCAGGAAGTGTTCCAACCCGACATAGGCCACCAGTTGCTTGAGCACGCTGGCGCCCTTGGCGTAGGTGATGCCGTCGAAGTTGACCTCGACGGCGTGCAGGTCGGGGATGTCGGCGGCGATCGGGTGGGTCGACGGCAGTTGATCCTGCCGGTAGGCCCAGGACTTCTCCACGTTGGCGAACGTGGTCCACGCCTCGGTGTACTCGGTGGCCTCGGCCTGGCAGAGCACCGAGGCGAACGTCGCGAAGGACTCGTTGAGCCACAGGTCGTCCCACCACCGCATGGTCACCAGGTCGCCGAACCACATGTGCGCCATCTCGTGCAGCACCGTCTCGGCACGTCGCTCGTAGGAAGCCCGGGTGACCTTGCTGCGGAAGACGTAATCCTCCAGGAACGTCACCGCGCCGGCGTTCTCCATCGCCCCGGCGTTGAACTCCGGGACGAACAACTGGTCGTACTTGCCGAAGGCGTAGGGCACACCGAAATTGCGGTGGTAGAAGTCGAAACCCTGCTTGGTCTCGGTGAACAGACGTTGGTGATCCATGTGCGGGGCCAGTGAGGCCCGACAGAACAGGCCGAGGGGGATCGCGCCGTGAGAGTCGGAGTAGACGTCGTCCCAGCGGGCGTAGGGCCCGGCGACCAAAGCCACCAGGTAGGTGCTCATGCGCGCGGTGGTGGCGAAGGTGTGGGTCTTTGTCTTGTCGTGAGGCGTCGTCTTGTCGTGATGTGTCGCGCCGTGATCCTCGGTTGCCGTCGTGGCGCCGTTGGAGATCACCTGCCAATGCCCGGGGGCGGTGACGACCACGTCGAAGGTCGCCTTGATATCGGGCTGGTCGAAACAGGCGAACATCCGCTTGGCGTCGGCGGTTTCGAACTGGGAGTAGAGGTAGACCTCGCCGTCGACCGGGTCGACGAAGCGGTGCAGACCTTCGCCGGTGTTCGAGTAGCGGCAGTCGGCCTCGACCACCAGGACGTTGTGCTCGGCCAGGCCCACCAGAGGTATGCCGGTGGACTCGTCGTAACCGGAGACGTCGATGTCGTGGCCGTTGAGAACCGCGCGGTGCACCCGGTCGGCGGCCAGGTCGATGTGGGTGTCCGCGCCGGGCAGTGCCTCGAATTCCACCGTCGTTGTCGACCGGAATTCTCTATCGCCTGTGGTGAGATCGAGGTCGATGCCGTAGCGGTCCACCGTCACCAGTGCCGCGCGTTCGACGGCTTCATTGCGGGTCAGATTCGGAAGCACGGGTTCCAACTTATCCTTAGGCCATGACGTCTTCTGGTTCCAGGTCACGCGCTGACTTCTGGTTCGACCCGCTGTGCCCGTGGGCATGGATCACCTCACGGTGGATCCTCGAGGTGGAGAAGGTGCGTGACATCGACGTGCGCTTCCACGTGATGAGCCTGGCGGTGCTCAACGAGGGTCGCGATCTTCCGGAGCAGTATCAGGAACTGATGAAGAAGGCGTGGGGACCGGTGCGGGTGGCCATCGCCGCCGAACAGGCTCACGGCGCCGACGCGCTGGGTCCGCTCTACACCGCGATGGGCACCCGAATCCACAATCAGGGCAACAAGAACTCAGACGAGGTGATCCCCGAATCGCTGGCCGAGGCCGGGTTGCCCGCAGACCTTGCCGCCGCGGCCGAGGATCCTTCGTTCGACGACGCGCTGCGGGCCAGCCACCACGCCGGGATGGATCCGGTTGGCGACCAGGTCGGCACCCCGACCATCCACATCAACGGGGTGGCCTTCTTCGGGCCGGTGCTCTCGCGGATCCCGCGGGGCGAGGAGGCGGGGAAGCTGTGGGACGCGGCGGTGGCACTGGCGTCCTACCCGCACTTCTGGGAACTCAAGCGCACCCGGACCGAGCCGCCCACCTACGACTAGTTCGCAAGAGTCGACCTCACGACTTCCGGCCCGGCCGCTGTCGACCACTTGAGGAAGCCGATGAGGTTGTTGCTGCACCGAGGCTGCCGCTGGTGGAAACGCCGTAGTACCCGAGGCTCGTTGAGCCAGATGCTCCGGACAACAGTGTCATCGGCGAAACGAGATAGGTCTGTGCGGACTGGCTGTACACGGTGTCATTCCCGGTGCCGGGGATGCAGTCTACGACCACTGTGCATCCCGTTGCATCAACGTTGTACTGGCTGAGAAAGTAGGTATCTCCGAGGCCGACTTGGAAAAGGCTGTAGGACGCCGGAATTGGATCAGCGGCGGTGCCCAGTCCCGCGCTGAAACTCCACGGAACGTCGGTACCGGAGGCAGGTCCCAACTGCAGGGCCAGACTGTATGGCACCGTCGAGTCTTCACCGTCGCCTAACTGAATCCAGTTTGCGGTGTTCGACAGCGCGCTCCCCATGTTACCGAAGACCGTGTTCTTCAAGATGTCCTGCTGCGCGTTGTTACCGACCAGCAAATCGACACCGTTGTCGGTGGTTTCGAAGTCCGCATTGTTGATCGAACCGCCCCATGCGTACGCTCCGAATTCGGCTCGGACTGTTTCGTTGTATCCCGGGTTGAGGTCGGTCTCCGGAACAAGAGTAAGTACCCCGGAGATCGTTTCC
>CAIOYU010000460.1 GCA_903862565.1 uncultured Actinomycetes bacterium
AGGTTCTCCCATGGCGGAGCAGTCTGCGCCCGGGCACCGACACTGCGGCCCCGGTGAAGTTGGCTTCACTGACGACCGCGGGGGTGAAGGTAACTTCACGGGCGCGAGGCGGGGCGGGCGCGGTGCGGCCGACGCAGGGCGGGGGGTGGACGCGAGGCGCGCGCTCAGCCGAGTATCAGTCCCGACGTCGGCACACCGGTTCCTGCGGTGACGAGCACGTGCTCGACCCCGTCCACCTGGTTGACCGACGTGCCGCGCAGTTGCCGCACGCCTTCGGCGATGCCGTTCATGCCGTGGATGTAGGCCTCGCCGAGTTGGCCGCCGTGGGTATTGATGGGCAGCCGCCCGCCGATCTCGATGGCGCCGTCGGCGACGAAGTCCTTCGCCTCCCCTCGGCCGCAGAACCCCAACTCCTCCAACTGAATCAGGGTGAAGGGCGTGAAGTGGTCGTACAGCACGGCGGTTTGGATGTCTGCGGGAGTCAGGCCTGACTGCTCCCACAACTGCCGGCCGACCAGTCCCATTTCGGGCAGACCCAGTTCGGGCCGGTAGTAGCTCACCATCGAGTACTGGTCGGGGCTCGACCCCTGCGACGCGGCCTCGATGACGGCCGGCCTGTGTTTAAGGTCGCGTGCCCTCTCCGCCGACACCACAACGATTGCGACCCCGCCGTCGGTTTCCTGGCAGCAGTCCAGCAGTCGCAACGGTTCGGCGATCCAGCGTGACGCCTGATGTTCCTCGATGGTGATCGGCTTGCCGTAGAAATAGGCCTTCGGGTTGTTGGCGGCGTGCCGCCGGTCGGCCACCGACACCGCACCGAAGTCGCGACTGGTGGCACCGGACAGATGCATGTATCGCCGGGCGATCATCGCGACCTGTGCCGCCGGCGTGGTGAGCCCGTGCGGGTAGGAGTAGGAGTTGTCGACGCTCGTCGAATCCGCACCCTGGATCAGTCGCAACTGAACTTGCCCGAACCGCATTCCGGATCGCTCATTGAAAGCCCGATATGCCACAACGCAATCGGCGACCCCGGTGGCGACGGCCATCGCGGCCTGCTGGACGGTCGCGCACGCCGCACCACCGCCGTGGTGGATCTTGGAGAAGAACTTCAGGTCACCCATCCCTGTGGCCCGCGCGACCGCGACCTCGGTGTTGGAGTCCATGGTGAACGTGACCATGCCGTCGACATCGGCGGGTGTGAGGCCGGCGTCGTCGAGGGCGTCGAGTACCGCCTCGGCGGCCAGTCGCAACTCACTTCGACCGGAGTTCTTGGAGAAGTCGGTGGCGCCGATGCCGACTATCGCCGCCGTGCGCGAGAGGGTCATTCGCCCTCCATGGTGAATGTGACGGTGGCAACCACGTGGTCGCCGAGGCTATTGCTGCCAACGACTTTCACCGTGACGAGCCCATCGTCGACCGCTGTCACCTCACCGCGGAACGTCACGGTGTCGTAGGCGTACCAGGGAACCCCGAGTCGCAGCGCGATTGACTTGATGAACGCGGACGGCCCGGCCCAGTCGGTGACGTAGCGCTGAACCAAACCGGTGTCGGTGAGGATGTTGACGAAGATGTCCTTCGAGCCCTTGGCCTGAGCCTTGTCCCGGTCATGGTGGACGTCCTGGTAATCGCGGGTGGCGATCGCGGTGGAGACGATGAACGTCGGGTCGCCGTAGAGGGCCAGTTCGGGAAGCACAGTCCCGACGTTCATGAGGCCGGCTCCCATGCATAGAGCGTCCACGCCGGACCGCTCTCCCCGGCTGGGAAGTCGATATACGTTGCGCGAACGGGCATCCCGATGGTCACCGCGGCGGGGTCGACACCACGCAGTTCGCCCAGCATCCGCACGCCTTCGTCGAGTTCGACCAATGCGATGACGAACGGCAGCGTTCGGCCGGGCACCTGCGGGGCGTGGTGCACGACGTAGCTGAACACCGTTCCCGTTCCGCCGGCGACGACGTACTCGACCGGAGCTTCCTTGTCCTGCCAGACCGCTGGAACAGGGGGGTGCTGCAAGGTTCCGTCGGGTCGCTTCTGGATCCGCAATTCGTGCGCGTTGACGCCGTCCCAGAAGAACTGGGTGTCCTTCGACGCCGCGGGCCGGATCATGAGTCCGGGGTCGAGGTCGTCGGGGACAGCAGCAGAACCGCGATCGGCCGGGCGGAACTTCATCATTCGCCACATCATGTCGGCGACAACCTCGCTATCCACGGACCAGGTGATGGTCTGGGTGATGAAGAACCCTTCGCCGAGAGCGGTCTGCTTGGGGCCGACGACGTCGGTCAATTCCGCTGTGACACTGACTTCTTCGCCGGGGCGCAGGTAGCGGCGATAGGTCTGCTCGCAATTGGTGGCGACGACGCCGATGTACCCGGCCTCGTCGAACAATCCGAGGATCTTGCCCAGCGGATCGTCGTCGGGCCGCACACCACCGAGGCCCATCATGGTCCACACCTGGATCATCGCCGGGGGTGCCACCACGCCCGGGTGACCGGCGGCGCGCGCAGCGGCGTCGTCGACATAGATGGGGTTGCGGTCGCCGATCGCGTCGAGCCAGTGGTCGATCATCGGCTGATTGACGGAATGGCGGCCCTTGCGCGGCTTGCTCTTTCCGGCGGACTTGATGTTGTCTGCCGCTTGCTTGATCGCCTCGATCGACGTCATCGAGACCCACTCATCGCGGAACCCTCGGAACTCCCAGCCCCGAGGCCGCCACCTGCTCGCGCATCACCTCGTTGACGCCGCCGCCGAAGGTGATCACCAGGTTGCGCTTGGTCTGAGAGTCCAGCCACCTCATCAGCCCGGCGGTCCCCTCGTCCGCAGGATTGCCGTAGGTGCTGACGATCTCCTCGGCGAGTCGGCCCACTCGTTGGACCCGCTCGGTGGAGAACACCTTCGTGGCTGCGGCATCGGCGATGTCGACGGTCTCCCCCGACGCGGCCACCTGCCAGTTGAGCAGTTCATTGACCCGCCAGATCGCCCGGATCTCGCCGAGTGCACGCTTGACCGCATCTCGCTCAATGGGCGCCTGATCGCTGCCAACAGGTTTCGACGCCCACGCGTGGACCCTGTCGTAGATCCCGGCGATCTTCCCGGCGGGACCGAGCATCACGCGCTCGTGGTTCAACTGCGTAGTGATCAGCCGCCAACCGGCGTTCTCGTCGCCCACCAGCATGTCGACAGGCGTCCGGACGTCGTTGTAATAGGTGGCGTTGGTGTGGTGGGCACCGTCGGAGAGGATGATCGGCGTCCACGAGTACCCGGGATCGGTCGTGTCGACGATGAGGATCGAAATCCCTTTGTGCTTGGCGGCTTCCGGGTCAGTGCGGCAGGCCAGCCAGACGTAGTCGGCATCGTGGCCGCCGGTGGTCCAGATCTTCTGACCGTTGATCACATACTCGTCGCCGTGGCGCACCGCCGAGGTCCGCAACGACGCCAGGTCGGTGCCGGCCTCCGGTTCGGAGTAGCCGATGGCGAAGTGCACCTCGCCGGCGAGGATCGCGGGCAGGAACTTCGCCTTCTGCGCGTCGGTTCCGTACGTCATCAGCGTGGGGCCGACGGTCTGCAAGGTCACCGCCGGAAGTGGAACATCTGCCCGGGCAGCCTCATTGACGAAGATCGACTGCTCGATCGGCCCGAAACCGTGACCGCCGTATTCCTTGGGCCACCCTACCCCGAGTTTGCCGTCCGAACCCATCCGCTTGATCACCGCGCGGTAGGCCTTGCCGTGCCGGTCGGCCTCCATCTCCCTGGCCTCGTCCGGGGAGATGAGGGTGGTGAAGTACTGCCGCAACTCGGCCTGCAGTGCCCGC
>CAIOYU010000461.1 GCA_903862565.1 uncultured Actinomycetes bacterium
CGGTTCAGGAACCCCGGGAGATCCCTTCGGCGGAGCGGCGGCGGCGACACATCAAGATCCCACCGACGTGGCGGTGTTCCTGGGCGATGCATCGGGTCGAATCACGGTCAACAAGATGCCGGGGCTGCAAGGACTCCTGGGGAAGCGGTTCACCGGTACCGTCACGTTGACCGGCACAACCCCGGACACGAGCGTGCGGTGGATGGACGCTACTGGCAACCTCGGTAGCGTCAGCTTGGAAAACCTGGTGACCGTGCACTGGCCGGAATTCAAGGCCAAAGCAGAAGAGAACGGCACCGGTATTCAATTCATGGTCTCCTACGAGGCCGCGGACGGCACCGCTAATGCCGTCCTTCTGTCCAACGTCAAGCCGAGCAAGAACGCCAGCGGCGATATTGTGCTCACCGGAACTCTGAGCCCCGACCCGGAAATCGACGATAACGGCGTCGACGAGTGGGACATCCTCGGCGGAGAGTACAAGGACGCGTATGAGAATTTCCGCAAGGCGTTCAACATCGAAAAGGGCCAAGTCAAAACGTTCACACCGGTCGACTTGGCGTTCGACAAGGCGATCGCGGTCGCGCACACCTACTCCCCGACCAGCTTTGTTCAGGATGGTTGGTACGCAAGAGAGCACGCACAAGCCCCCGAAAGCGCCCCCGGGACCACGCCGCCCGCACCCCCGGTGCCTCCGTCCCCCGATAAAGCAATCTCCCCCGAAGCCGAATGGGCTTTGAGCCAGCAAGGCGACGGTGCCGCGGGGTCCTCGGCGCAGACTGAGACGGGTTCGGCACCCAGCGCCGAACACGTAGCAGCAAATCTACCGGTCTCCAAGATACTGCCCTTCGGCGAGTCGTTTGTCGTGGCCAGGGGGGCAGTCAAGGACGCGAGCGGTAAGGCAGTAGGTGGCGAGGTGGAAATGTGGTCCGCCACGCCTGCTGAGTCGTGCCAAACAGACGGATCGACAACTTGCGTAACTCTCAGGGAGACCGGCAGCAGCGAGGCGACCGAAATCGTCCCCTTTTCGCGGCCCTTGATGGACGCGAAAGGTAACCAGATTCCCAACACCTTCATCGGAAGTATCAGTGGGAACACTCTGACGGTGAAGTCACTGGGCAGGGGCAGCACGGTATATGTGGGCATGGAAGTCTCCGGTCCGGGCATCGAAACGGGAACCGTCATCACGGGATTTGTCCCGAAGACTGAAACCGCGACGGACGGGACCCAGACGCAGACCGCGACCAACGCTTCCACGGATGGTGGTGGCACCGGCGACTACCGGGTCAGCGTCTCCCAGAACGTCGGTGAAGCCCAATTCAGTCAGCCGATCGCTGCACTCTCGACCGGTTTCGTCGCGGGCTTTGCGGACGGGTCGGTGGAGGTCTGGACCCCCGGTCCAGGCACGAGCAGCATCGGCACACAGGCGTCCGGATGGGTGCAACTCCGGGCGCCCCAGTCCGCCGCGGGTGCGACGGTGACCGCCTTGGTCCCGTTCCAGGACGGCTTCGTGATGGGCACAGAGGGCGGCGCGGTTTTACAGTGGTCCTATCCCGAGAATCGGGTGGCTGACCTGCAAGCTGGTCTTATGCCCAACATCTGGCAAGACCACTGGACGACGCTGAGCCCCGGTTTGGGGCACCCGGTGACCAGCATCGTCGCCCTCGAAGAGGGCGGTCTGGTCGTGGGTCTGGGCGGTACCGGTGGAATCATGCGCTGGGATCCGCAGTCTCCGGTACCGGCCTACACCGCGGTCACCGGGAACGCTCTGGATATTCCCACCGTGACTCTGACATCGGACTGGACCAAGTGCGCGGACGAGGGTCAAGCGTGCACATTCGTGGGTCCCACGGAAGTGCGATACGGGGCCAACGGGCAGTTTAGCTACCCTGCTATCGACCCTGCGACGGGTAGACCGGCGTTGGTGAAGAGTGTCACGTTCGATAACACCACCCCGTTGTTCCCCGGCAGTTCGATGTCGACGAATTCCGACGCTTCTCCTGAGCTCACGGTCATGTCCGGGAACTGGATAGGTGGCATCGTTCCGATCCAGGCGGTCCAGCAGGTGCCGGCCACGGTTATGTATGGGCCGTGGATCGGGACAGACACCCCGGTCCAGGCGGTGCGGCAGCTGGCGCCCAAGATCATGTACGGCTCGGCGATGTCTGGCACCGAATGGCCGGTCCAGGCGGTGCGGAAGCTGACGACCGGTGAGGACGTCAGCATGGTGGAAGACGGTGGATATACGAAGATGGTGTTGCCCTCGGGTGAAGCCAGGTATTACGTCGGCACCATCGCTGATTTTGACCCCGCCAAGTGGTCGACCTATTCGCAGGCGGGGCCCGGTGGCTATGTGTTGAGGGCTGCCCAGACCGTCAGCTTGATGAATGACGGCACGTATACGAAGATGGTGTCCTCCACGGGTGAATCCAAGTATTACGCCAGCAACACCATCGCCGACTTCGACGCCGCCAAGTGGTCGACCTATTCGGCCACCGCCCCCAGCGCCTATATGGTCAAGACCGACCCCGGCGGTGCCACTGTGGAGGTCGGCATGGTGGAAGACGATGGAATCACCAAGATGGTGACGTCGACGGGCGAAGCCAAGTATTACGTCGGCGCCATCGCCGATTTTGACCCCGCCAAGTGGTCGACCTATTCCGACGCCACCGGTAACTTCGGGTTGAAGGGTGCGGCCTTCGGCGACCCGATTCCCGGCGTTGTCAAAGCCGGTGAGTACAAGAGCGTCTGGCAGGCCCCCGGCCCGGACAGCCCCGCCGGTTACGAGGTGCAGAAGGCCTTCGACGGCGATCCCACCACCAAGTACGTTAACTACGGCGGCGCCGGTTCCGGTGCGGTGATCGAGTTGGCGCACCCCATGAACGTCACCGGTATCCAGCTCACCACGGCCAACGACGCCCCCGGACTCGACCCGGTGGCCTATCAGCTGGAGGGCTCTCATGACGGGCGAAACTGGAGCCCGATCTCCTCAGGTGCACTGCAGGCCCCAGATGAACGCTTCGCGGCGTACCCGGACATCGAGATCACCTCGACCCCGTATCTGCACGGCGCCTGGATTGGCACACACGTTTCCGTTCAGGCGGTCAAGGACCTCGACGCCGCCGAAAAGGTCTACCTGATTCAAGACAGCCAGTACACCAAGATGGTGTCGGCGTCCGGGGAAGCCAGGTACTACGCCGGCACGATCGCCGATTTCGACGCCGCCAAGTGGTCGAGCTACTCCAGTGCCGGCGGCAACTACCTGTTGGACTTCGACCGCCCGACCTTCCAGTTCTACAAGCTGACCTTCACCGAGACTCGGGGAGCCGCCGAGTGGATGCAGATCGGTGAGATCGCCCTCAAGGGCCGCGATACCCTCGCCTCGGGGGAGACGATGGTCAGGGGCGATTGGCTGACCTCACCCAGCGGGGAGTACTCCCTGACGTTGCAGGACGACGGCAATCTGGTGATGTACGACGAGAACCAGAGTGCCATCAACGGGCAGGCCAGCTGGGCGTCAGGTACCGCCGGGCAGGGCGTCGATCGCGCCGAGATGCAGGAGAACGGCAGCTTGGTGCTCTACGCCGGGGACACCCAGAAGTGGTCCAGCTTCGGGACCAAGGCGTTCACCCCGGTCGCCGGCACGGCGCTGCCAGTGCAAACCACGACGGTGAAGGTTGCCGATGAGAACCAGTCCGTGACGTTCTCTGAGCCCACGAATGTGTCCTACGGCGCGAACGCCTCATTCGTCCACGTCGATGGGGTGACGGGCACGGTCACCTTCAACAACGCCTCGTTCGGCGACCCGATTTCCGGCGTAGCCAAAGCCGGCTACAAAGAGGTCGCCACGCAGAGTCCGGCGGGCGAGGGAGTAGAGAACGCCTTCGACGGCAACCCCGGGACGAAGTACCTGAATCTGGGCGGTGCTGGAGCGGGGGTCATCGCCAAACTGGGAGAACCCATCACGCTGAGCGGTCTGCGTCTGACCACGGCCAACGACACGCCCGATCGCGACCCGGTGGCCTACGAGCTGTACGGCTCGATCGACGGAACAACATGGAACTTCATGTCCGCCGGTGACCTGGTGGCGCCGCAGGAGCGGTTGACCGCGTATCCCGACATCACGGTGCCGTCTGTCACCTACATGAACGGGAACTGGATCGGGCGTGACGTTGCGGTGCAGGCGGTCAGGGAGGTCGAACGCGAGTCCGTCAAACTGATCGAAGACGGGGCGTACACCAAGATGGTGTCGTCCCTAGGTGATGCCAAGTACTACGTCGGCAAGATCACCGACTTCGACGCCGCCAAGTGGTCGTCCTATTCCGATGCCGCTGGTAATTACGTGTTGAAGGAAAGCCAGGACCAGGCTTCCTACCAGTACTACAAGCTCATCTTCACCGAGACCCGGGCCCCCGGAAATGTGGTGCAGATCGCTGAGGTAACCCCGCTCAGGGTGGGAGAGGATCAGCACGCCGGCGCCAAGCTCGTGCTGCAGGACGACCGCAACCTGGTGCTGTACGGCCCCGACGGCAAGGCGTACTGGGCGACAGGAACCTATACCGGTACCCATGGCGACACGCTCGCTGTGGAGCAGTCGCTGGTTCGGGGTCAGTCGCTGATCTCGAACAACGGCGCCTACTCCCTGACGTTGCAGCAGGACGGCGACCTTGCGCTCGAACTCTTCAAGGGCATGCAGGGCAGCACCGTCTTGTGGAACTCCAACACCGCCGGCAAGGGTGTGGACCGCGCGGTGATGCAGAGCGATACCAACTTCATGCTCTACGCCGGTAGTACACCAGTTTGGGGTACTGCGACCCACAACGAGGCCTCGGGCCAGTCCCCCGTCCTGGTAGTCCAGGATGACGGCAACGTGGTGGTCTACAACACCGACGGCGCTGAGTGGGCCTCGGGCACCGCGCAGTCGTGGCAGGTCGACGGTCAATACGACGATCTGACCGGCGTGCTCAAGGCCCCCAGCACCGTCCCGACCGGTCGCTGGATCACTATCCTCGACGACCGCTGGGGAGTCGCTGTGAAGGACATGGTCGCCTACTCAGGCGGAACTCTGTGTCCAAAGGGGTGCGACGGGGTGGCGATCGGCTTCGAGAACAACGGAATCCACTACTACGACGGAACCACAACCGGCGGCACCAATGAGATAGTGGCCCAGCACTTGCAGGCGCTTGGCGGAGCAAATGGCGGGTTCTTTGGACCGGTTTCCGCCGGGTATTCGTTGTCCACCATGACCCCCTACGGGAATGACGGCCTGATCATTGGCCTCGGGAAACCGGCAGCCGAAGCAAAAAACCACACAACAGCGTCAGGCCTGTGGTACTACCCCGGAAAGGATGCCCCAACGCCAGCAGGCTACAGCGACTGGATTCAGTTGAAGGGCAACGGAGATCAGTGGGGCGGTCTCGGGTGGGCAGATCCGGTAGAGTCCGTCGTCCCCTACTCCAACGTTACTTACGATGCAAACTCAAACCCTGTTGGTACCCAAAACGGGGTGTACGTCGCTTTGGACAGCGGGGCGGTGTGGAAGTGGAACGGCTCCTACGGCGTGGGGATGGGCCCGGCTCTGCCCAGTGGGTCAGGGGCCGCAAATTCCGGGTTGAAGTTTCGGACTGCCGATGCGGGATACGAGCAGGTCGTCACCGGCGAAGGCCAATCTAAAACTTTCACCGAGCCGACGAATGCGGCATACGGCCTACCCGGGAAGCTCCTCTATAAGTACGGGCAGACGGGACGGGTCGGCTTCGACCCCGCGACTTTCGGCGGCGACCCGGCCGTTTACCAGACGAAAAACGGTTACGCCTGCCCGGTAAACGCCTGCTCCGATCCAGCCTCCCCGACTTCGACCTGGACGCAAATCCACAATTCGGTGTGGAACGGGGTTCAGCACAACCCGATTGAGACGATGGCGCCTTACACCGTTCTCACCACCAATGAAGACACCGGTGAGATGACTTCCACTCAGTCCATCATCTTGGGCAGCGAGGACGGTGGAATTTATCTCTGGGACGGCAAGACAATCGAGTACGACGATCCGGCCACCTGCTCATTCGATTCCGGTGGTGCGGTGTGCGATACCCACGCAGGCTTCACTGTCCTCTCTGTGCCGGCCCCGCCAATCAACAACGACCCCGTACCGACGACTCCCGGCGGCATTTTGAGGAACACCTATACCCTCGCAGGAACACCTGATCCCGAAGGGAGAAGTGCGCTCGAGAGAGGGGTGGAGTTCCTCAAATCGTTGGCCGGGTGCGGGCCCGAAAGCTCAACGTGTGAAGGACCGAACCTCATTGCGACCCAGACGGGGGTGATGGACGGCGCGCCGGGCCGATTCGGAACAGCTGGCGCGATCGGCGGTCCCGATGACCCGATCTTCGGCCAGGCGGCACTCCAGCCGCGGTGCTCGGGCCAGACCGGTAGGAGGTCCTGCGACAACGGAACCTTGGATGTCATCGCCCTGTACTCGGCATCAGAGCCGGTTCTGAAGACCGTCACGGTTCCGGGGACGGATTCTTCGATTGCCCTGTCCTTTGACGTCAACACGATTGCCTACGGCTACTCGTTCTCCCCGAACGGCATCATCAACAAGTTCATCCCGGGCAAGTGGTCGGTGGCCATGGTGGTCGCTATTGAGGCGGGCCCGCACGTGAAGATGAACTTGGCGGACGGCGGTACGATCAACACTCCCACCTACGATCTATTCTCGCTGTCGCAGTGGTATCCGACACCGTTTGGGGTCTTCACCTTTGACGAAGGGGTTAAGGCCGACCTCCAGGTGGCTCTTCAGTCCAACGGAGAAGCGGCGGTGTCCCCGGAAGCCCATGCCTACGTCGTTCCGGGCATGCTGTGGACATACAACACCGTGGCCGATCCCAAGGGCATGAACTTCGGGTTCACTGCGTACACCGACGTGTACGAGACTTTCTCGGAGTTGGACGGAATCGACATCACACCGACCGTGACCCCCTACGTCACCGCCGGTTACGGTCTGTCCCTGCCCAATAGGATACCGATCATCGGTGGTTGGTCGCTGTTCGACTTGTCGCTGGGCTACGAGAATCCGATCGCTACGACGTTTGGTGTC
Organism: uncultured Actinomycetes bacterium; assembly: GCA_903862565.1. Classification (GTDB taxonomy): domain Bacteria; phylum Actinomycetota; class Actinomycetes; order Mycobacteriales; family Mycobacteriaceae; genus Mycobacterium. The sequence goes on from CAIOYU010000461.1 coordinate 7,094, forward strand.
AGCAAGCAGGAGGGCACCCACATCATCATGGATGCCGAGGGCTACATCACCACCCACGCAGGTATCCTCGACGGGCTCACCCAGGCACTGAGTTGGACCAACAAGTACAAGGTCTACGACATCACGAAGGCGTTCTGCCTGAGCGATGACAAGACGAAAAAAGCCGCTTGCCAAGCAGCTAATAAATAACTTCCCTCTGAGCAGCGGCCCCGCCGGTCATCGACCGGCGGGGCCGTTGCACGTTCAGTGTTGGCACGGTCGGTGCCGGTTCTCCTCAGGGACCTTGTTTTCAACGTAGGCGGTGGGCCGGCCCGGCGGCCATGAACTCCTGTTCGGGTCGGCCGGTGGTGCCGTAGCGCAGGCCTACCTTCACCTCACCGGAACTGGCCATGCCGGACAGATAACGCTGGGCGGTGGCTCTGGACACGCCGATCACCGCGGCCACCTCTGCTGCCGACATTGCACCCTTAGATGAGCGCAATGCTTGCGTTACCAGGTCTTTGGTCGGCGAG
>CAIOYU010000462.1 GCA_903862565.1 uncultured Actinomycetes bacterium
GGCTCCGCAGTGCCGCCGACAACGCATTGCGGGATTCGGGACGGTTGAACGTCAGCGTGCGCACGCGGTCGGTGGTGTCGATGAGCAGGATGTCGCTGGGAGCCATAGCCACACGGTAACGCCCACCGAGGGGGGCGGAACCCAAGGCCTCTGGCTTCCAACGGCGATGCCTGCGAAACTCCAACCATGACAGGTCGAAAGCCGATAAACCCGAAGGTGCTGCTTCCGGTGGCCGCTGCCGCAGGGGTGGTCTTCTCCGCAATCGCGATCGCTGTCGCCGTCGGGTATTCGCCTGACTCCGGTTCGCGTGAGGCGCCCGCCGCTCCGATCATCGAGACGTCCACGGTTCCGGTGCAGCCGCCACCGCCGCCGATCATGATGCCGGGTCCGGGAGCGCAGGTGCCCTGTACGGGCATGACCAGTGACGGCTGTGCCCAGAGTTCGACTCAGATCCCCGCCCCGACGACGACACAGACGATGCCGACGCCCATCGCGGTGCCGGTGCCGACGCGATAGTTCTACCTGAGGCCGGCCGATGCCGTCGGCAGGATCACGCGCGAGGACTCCCCGCCCCGGACGGTGTGCGTGGACGGCACCATCCGGTGGCCGCTGATGGCCGGTTCGCCGGTGCCGAGGTTTCGGGCGAACCGGGGATGGCAGCCGCCCGCGACCAGGAGGCGGATCCGCGAGCCGACGCCGAAGCGGTGGGCGACCGGGTCGAGTTCGAGCCGGATCGGCCCGTCGGGCGGGTTCTGGTCGAACCGCCGGAACGCATCGCTGACGTTGCGTGATCGGCCGCGTGCATCGACTTCGCTGATGCGAACGAACACGTCGAAATGCGGGTTGTCACTGCGATGGTCCAGTTCGACGACCGGGTGTCCACACACGCACAACTCGGCGTCGAGGGGGGCGCTGGTGAAGGTCAGCACGTCGGATCGCCGCGCCAACTCGCTGTCGTCGCGGTAGCCGGATTGCCGGGTCAGCAGCCGTCCGCCGACTGTTGGCGTCGGGTCGGCGGGGTTGTAGCGGAACGTCCCGATCTCGCCTGGACCGGCGGTGGGAACCCGCGCACCGAGCCGTCCTGACGACTGCGGGTACGAGACCGTTTCCGTGGTCGGCGGCGGCCAGTCCGGCAACTGCGCCCACCCGCTGCGCTCACCGGTGAAGAAGATCCGGACTGGGGCCGGGCGCGGGCGGGTGGTCTGCTTGGCCAGATGTGACCCGAGCCAGGCCAGCGTCTCAGCGGCGGTGACGCCGGTCGCCTTGGTCACCATCTCGTCGTGGGTCCACGGCCCGACGGTCATCGCCACGGCGGCTCCCCGGCCGCGCAGGTGCAGGTACTGGGTGATGGTCTGGTCGACGAAGATGTCCTGCCAACCGCTGATGAGCAGCACCGGGACCGAACACCGGTCCAACGCCTGAGTCATCCGCATCGGATCCCAAAACGGATCATCGACGTCGGGGTGCTCGATCCACGACTCGTACCACGGAGAGCGTTCACCGAGCAGGTCACGCCCGGCGCGACCCAGGGGAACGCCCTGCACGGCACCGGACAGTCGCCGCGCGGAGCGGAGTTGGAACGACAATCGGTGCAGCGGGTGTCTTTCCTGGTGGCCCATCATGTCCGACCAGCCGAGGAAATCGTTCAGCGCGAACGACCCGCTGCCCCAGGAGGTGCCGTGGAAGTCGTGTGGTCCGACGCTGATCACCGCCGCCGCCAACTCAGGTGGGGGGTCAGACAGCAGCGCCCACTGCGTGTAGCCCAGATAGGACAGCCCGATCGTGCCGAATGTTCCTGTGAACCAGGGCTGTTCGCGCAACCACACCACGGTGTCGGCGGCGTCGCCGGCCTCGTGGACCATCGGAACGAAGTCGCCGCCGGAGCCGGTGGTGCCGCGCACACTCTGCAGGACCACGTGGTAGCCGCGGGCGGCGTAGATCTGCGCGTAGATCAACGAGAAAGGGAATCCGCGGCCATAGGGTCCGCGCACCAGGATGGTGCCCAGCGGTTGCCTGGTCGCCGGGGCGTAGTGGTCGGCGCGTAACTCGACGCCGTCGCGCATCGGCACCCGAACCCCGCGATGCACCCGGTAGCCCGTGGTGGCCGGGGGCAGGCGAAGGGCCCGGCCCACCACGCGGTCGGTCCTCCGGGTACTCGTCACAGCAGCCAGGATATGGACCGCCAGTAGGCTGACCGGTTGTGACACCCACGCTCTGGGCGGTCAGCGACCTCCACACCGGACACACCGGCAATAAGCCGGTCACCGAGTCGCTGTACCCCGCGACGCCGGACGACTGGCTCATCGTGGCCGGCGACGTCGCCGAGCGCACCGACGACATCCGCTGGTCGCTGGATCTGCTGCGGCAGCGTTTCGCCACGGTCATCTGGGTGCCGGGAAACCATGAACTGTGGACCACCGGCAAGGATCCCGCGCAGGTGTTCGGCCGGGCCCGCTACGACTATCTGGTCGAGATGTGCGACGAGATGGGCATCCTCACCCCCGAACACCCGTACCCGGTGTGGACGGGCCCGGAAGGCCCGGCGACCGTCGTGCCGATGTTCCTGCTCTACGACTACACCTTCCTGCCCCCGGGGGCGACCACCAAAGCAGAGGGTCTGGCGATCGCCAAGTCCCACGGCGTGGTGGCCACCGACGAATTCCTGCTCTCGTCGGAGCCCTACGCCACCCGCGAAGCATGGTGCCGCGACAGGCTGGCGTACACCCAGGCCCGACTCGACGATCTGAACACGACGGTGCCGACGGTTCTGGTGAACCACTTTCCGTTGCGCCGCGAGCCGTGCGAGGTGTTGTTCTTCCCGGAGTTCTCGCTGTGGTGCGGGACGATCGAGACCGCCGACTGGCACACCCGCTACAACGCGGTGTGCTCTGTCTACGGCCACCTGCACATTCCGCGGACCACATGGTACGACGGTGTGCGGTTCGAGGAGGTGTCAGTGGGTTATCCGCGAGAGTGGCGGCGGCGCAAGCCATATCGGTGGATGCGCCAGATTCTCCCCGATCCCGACTACTCGCCCGGATACCTCAACGAGTTCGGCGGACACTTCATGATCAGCCCCGAGATGCGCGCTCAGGCCGAAGCGTTCCGGGAGAAGCTCAAGAGTCGCCGCGGATGAGCGAATACATGCGGGTGGTGCTGCCCGACCTCACCGACCTGGTCTTCGCCGAACTCTACGACGACCCGCCGCACCTCGTGCCCCTGCCCGAGGAGGAAGCGCTGATCGCCCGCGCCGTCGACAAGCGGCGCAACGAGTTCGTCACCGCCCGGCACTGCGCCCGCGTGGCACTGGAACAGTTGGGACTGCCGCCCGCGCCGATTCTCAAGGGGGAGAAGGGCGAACCGCAGTGGCCCCGCGGTGTGGTCGGCAGTCTGACCCACTGCACGGGATATCGCGGGGCGGTGGTGGGTCGCAGTCCGGCGGTGCGCTCGGTGGGTATCGACGCCGAACCGCACGACGTGCTGCCCGATGGGGTTCTCAACGCCGTCAGCCTGTCGGCTGAGCGCAGGGAGATCGCGGCGTTGCCCGTCGGGTTGCATTGGGACCGAATCCTGTTCTGCGCCAAGGAGGCAACCTACAAGGCATGGTTTCCGCTGACGGAGCGGTGGCTGGGGTTCGAGGACGCGCACATCTCCTTCGATCTCGACGCTGCCGGTGTTGACGGTGAAGGCGCGAGAGGCACCTTCGTCTCGCGGATCCTGATCGACCCCGTCGCCCGGTTCGGTCCGCCGCTGACCGAGTTGAGCGGCCGATGGTCGGTGGCGGGCGGGCTGGCGCTGACGGCGATCGTGCTGTGACGGCGCGAACCGGGCCCGCTCCGGGCATCGTCATCGTCGACAAGCCCCCGGGCATGACCAGCCATGATGTCGTGGGGCGATGCCGACGGGTCTTCGGCACCCGCAAGGTCGGCCACGCCGGGACCCTCGACCCGATGGCCACCGGGGTGCTCGTTGTCGGGATTGAACGCGCCACCAAGATCCTCGGTCTGATCAGCGGGACGTCGAAGTCCTACGCGGCGACCATTCGACTGGGGCGCACCACCACCACCGATGACGCCGAAGGGGATGTGCTGCAGGATGTTTCGGCTGCGGACATCACTGATGACGCGATCGTGGCGGCGATCGCGCCGTTGCGGGGGGAGATCTCCCAGCGGCCCTCCGCGGTCAGCGCGATCAAGGTCGGTGGCAAGCGCGCCTATGAGTTGGTCCGCGAGGGTGAACACGTCGAACTCGCCGCACGCAC
>CAIOYU010000463.1 GCA_903862565.1 uncultured Actinomycetes bacterium
CAGCTGGATCTCGTTCTGGCCCCCGACCGTCATGATCCAGCCGTCGGGAGACTTCTCAGTGACCGGCGGGGTGGACGCCACCTTGCCGTCGTCTGCCGGCGGCGCGGCCTCCACGCCCACGACCGGTTGGATGTCGGGTCCGTTCGGGTCGGCCGGGTCCGCCGACGCTGGGCCGGCCACCGTAAGCATGATGGCGACGGCGATTGCTGCTGATCGCATCATCAGGGTGCCCATCGATTGTCCCTACACCATCTTCGTGGCGCCGTACCAGGAGGCGATCTCGTCACCCTCGGCGGTCGCTTTGCTCAACAGAGCGAAGGAGCGGATGAAGGATTGCCCCACGCATCCGTCGATCTTGATCCGCTGGTGGCTGACCCACACCCAGGGATCGGAACTGGCGTAAGCCTTCTTGGTGATCGGGATGACGTTGATGATGCCGGGCTTGAGGCTGACCGCCACGCTGCCGCCGACATTGACGCCGGCGTTGGGGAAAAGCACCGCGGGGACGGGATTGAGAATGGAGAGCCCTCCGAATGTGGTGATGCCCGCGTTGCCTCCCGCGGTACCGCCGAGCAGCACACCGGTGCCGGTGGTCATGTCGATACCGCAGCCGATCTGGTAGCCCACTTCCAGGACCCCCTTGGCCGGGGCCGGTGTGCCGGACGGATCCTTCAGCGACCCGGTGAAGGTGCCACCGACCTCGTACTCCCGGCTGGACAGCGCCGTTGTCAGCGGTGCGATCACTACTTGGGTTTCGTCCTTCCCGCCGACGGTCATGGTCCAGCCGTCGAGGGTGTGCGCGGTCTCCGGCGGGCTTGACACCACCTTGCCGTCATCGGCGGGGGGCGGGCTGGCCTCACTGGCTGCCACCGGTTGTATGTCCGGACCGGCCGGTTCGGCCCAGGCCGGGCAGGTTGAGGTGGCGATCGCAAATCCGGCGCCGGCAAGGCTGCACCACGTCCTCCACCACGTCACGCCCGCAAAGGTACAAGCTGTTGGCTTTTCGCGTGCACGAACTCGGAGGCTGCGCGAACGTGTTGCTTGCCCAGCCAGCGCGGTGACATCTGTGAAATCGCAGGGTGTGGCGCTCCCGGGAGATCGCTCTCAAAACTGTCAGCCTCTGCGGGCGACGTCCTGGCTAAGGATCTGGGGCCAGGTCTGGACATCGGCCGGGGTGTGCGCCACGGTGAGCGTCGACTTCGGCAATAGTGCGGCAAGCGATTCTGCGGTCGACAGTGGATGCGCCGGGTCGCCGGTCCAGGCCAGAATCGTCGTCGGCACATCGATTCGTGTAAGGGCTTCACGAGCGGGAAGGTCGCTGAGAGCCGCACCGCGAAACAGTGATGGCAGCAACGCGTCGGCGACATCGGGAACTGTTTCGGGCGCGCCGACCGTGGCTGGTGGCGGAGTCGCCTCACGCGCTGAGGCGATGAAGACCTCGACTCCGTGGGTCTCGATAATTTCTGCCGCAGCAAGGTAATTGGCCGCCTGCGTGGGCCGGGTTTGCCACGCAGTCGCCGGCACCATGAGCGTGAGACCGACGAAGCGGTCCGGCTCGCGTGCAGCAGCGTGCAGCAGCGTGCCGGTACCCATGGATGGGCCTACCCCGTGCACCCGTTCGCCGGGAAACCATGTGTCGAGAAGTCGTAGAAGATCCTCGGCAAGGTTTCCCCAGCGGTAATCGTCGGGGACTTTTCGCCCGGTCGACTTGCCGTGGCCGCGTGCGTCGTACCGCAGCAGTCTGGTCCCGCTGAGCCCCCTGCCGAGATCGAGATTGAGCACCCGGTCGCGCGCGCGGCTGGAGGTGAGCCCGTGCAGTTGAACTACCGGGTGACCACCTTCGTCGCTCAGTTCAACCGCAAGCTCTGCTCCCGGGACCACGAAAGTGGGCATCACGCAACTCTTTTCACGACCGGACGACTCGCCCCGGAGCCGACCGCGCTGACTGAGCATCCAGGCTATCTGGGGCGTTAGGCTACCGCCATGCGGCTGACCAACGTGGCGCACCTGCGGCTGCCTTTCGGACGGCTCTGGGGCTACGACGTGTCGGTGTCTGACCTCGGCCGGCAGCTTCCGGTGTCTTTTGACCAGCGCATACACGTTGGTGCGGGTGCGCGGCCGGGTTCCTGGATGGCTCTGTCGATTCGGTTGCCGGCCGGCGTCAGCCGACAATCGCTGGCCGATGCGTGGCTGGCCGTGATCGCCCGCCACGGCACCCTGCGAACGGCATTCACACCCGGGGCGGACGGCGATCCGCAACTGCATGAGATCGATGTTCGCCCCGGCAAGTGGATCGAGCATGAGATTCCTGCGGGCCAGGAGGTCAACGACGCTCTGCGGGTAGTTCTCAACGCGACCTGTTCGTCCTATCAGCGGCCCTCACACCGGCTCTGTGTGTTGGAGACTGCCGCCGGACTGACGGTGGTCATTGCTGCCGACCACGCTCATGTGGACATGTGGTCGATGCTCGTGATTGCCCGGGACCTGTTGTCGATGCTCGCCGACGCGAAGATCGGGAGCACGCCGTCTCCAGAGGTGCCGCCCGCATTTGTCAAGCACACTCAAGCACTGCTGGACCGCCCCCCGGCGCCGGAAGCCGTGCGTGCGCGGTGGGCACAAATCATCAGCGACAGCGGTGGGGTCATGCCGCGGTTTCCGCTCCCGTTGGGTGAGCCCGGGCCGCATCCGGAACGCGTTGAAGTGCGTGACGTATTCGATGTCGATGATGGCGCGGCATTCGCCGCGCAGGCACGCAATGACGGAGTCTCGACGCTGTCACTCGCGGTGGTCGCGATGACTGCGGTCACCCGCGAGTTGGCGGACGCACCGCTGCGCGCCGTCTTCCCCGTGCACAGCCGATATGAAGACAAGTGGCACGACTCGGTCGGCTGGTTCATCACCAATTCGGTCCTCGAGTCGGCTGTCGCCGAGCCGAACGTCGCGGCTGCCGCCGTCAAAGAAGCGGTGCAGCTTGGTTCCTGGCCACTCGCCGACGTACTGGCTCCGTGGGGTGGAATGCCCGTTGCACCAGGCATGTTCGCCATTTCCTGGCTGGACCAACTGAGACTTCCGGTGCGGATCGACTCCGTCGGACTCGACGCCCAGTATGTGAGCGCGCGGATCCACACCGACGGCGTCATGCTCTGGTTCATTCAGGACAAGTCCGGGCTACATCTGCGATGCCGCTACCCAGATACCGCGGAGGCACGAACCAATGTGGGGGCATGGCTGGATCTGTTGGTGGCGCGTCTACAGGCACTGGCGCAGTCCTCGGTCCGAGGACTGCTGCGGGTAGCAGGCCGCACATTCCGCGTACATCGCGCGACCCGCGAACACGTGAGGGTGATCGCCGAGCTGCTCTCCGACGACGAATTC
>CAIOYU010000464.1 GCA_903862565.1 uncultured Actinomycetes bacterium
AATCCCACGGTCAGTTCCCAGGTGGTGCCGTTGAGCAGCCTGGCCTCGGCCCTCCCGGCGGGCACTCCCGTCGTCACCCCGGTCGAACGCCAGGCCCAACTCGCCGCCCGCAAGGAGGGATTCGACCGGCGCTTCGCCCCGTACCCGCAGGCCTGATGGCTTTTTCGAGGTTTACCGAAGAGGACCCCACAGCAGTTCGACGGTGCGGTAGAGCCATGCGCACGTGGTGTTTGCTGACGAACAGTATGGCTCGGTCTGAAGAGGGGGCGGTGCAGCCCCGCTCAGGCCTTTCGGGTCACCCACACCCCACCGGCACTGAGTTGGTCGGCGGCGCCGGAACGGCGGCACCTCGACCGCCGAGCCCGTCATCATGGAGGGAAGTCAAGCCTCGTCGAAACCAATACCCGCATGGAGGATCCGCACCAGATGCATGCCGACCCTGACCGACCCCCGGTACTGCGTCGGGCCCTGGGCCTGTGGTCCCTGGTGCTGTTCGGCTTGGTCTACATCGGTCCGCTGGTGGTCTTCACCACCTACGGGATCATTACCAGGAGCACCGGCGGGCGGCTGACTCTCGCCTACGCCGTCACCCTGGTCGTCATGGCGTTCACCGCGTTGTCCTACGCGCGGATGGCGGCCGCCTTCCCCGTCGCCGGATCGGCCTATGCCTACACCCAGAAGACCTTCGGGGCGCCCCTGGGATTCCTGACGGGGTGGTCGCTCCTACTGGACTACCTCTGCCTGCCGATGCTCAGCTATCTGCTCATGGGCATATATCTGCACGACGCCCTGCCCGCGGTTCCCGCATGGATGTTCATCGGGGCGGCGGTGGTGATCGGTACCGCGCTCAACGTCGTCGGCATCGTCTCGGTGACCCGGGCCAATGTCCTCATCGTCGGCGTACAGGTGTTGTTCATCATCACCTTCGTCGCGATGGCGCTGATCCATCTGGCGGGCAGGGGCGGGGTCAGCCTCGCCGCGCCAATACAGGGTGACGGCACCGTGACCGGCATCGGGGTTGTCTTCGCGGGGGCGGCGATACTGTGCCTGTCGTTTCTCGGGTTCGACGCCGTGTCCACCCTGTCCGAGGAGGCGACCCGACCGAGGCGGGACGTGCCGCGGGCGATCATGATCGCCACCGTCGGCTCCGGCCTGCTGTTCATCGCACTGGCCTACGTGTCGCAACTGGTGTTCCCCTCCAACGCATTCAGCGATGCCGACTCCGGCGCATTGGAGGTGATGCGCACGGCTGGCGGGAATTTCCTCGGCCTGTTCTTCACAGCCGTCTTCGTTCCTGGTGCGCTGGGGGCCGCACTCACCGCGCAGGCGTCGGTGGCGCGGGTGCTGTATGCCATGGGCCGGGACCGCGTGCTGCCCGGAGCGTTCTTCGGCCGGCTGTCAACGAGGTTCCGGACACCGGCCAACGCGGTTCTGTTCGTCGGCGCTGTCTCCCTGTTGGCGGTGATCATCAACCTCGAAACCATGGCGTCGATCGTCAGTTTCGGTGCGCTGGTGGCGTTTTCGGCGGTGAACCTCTCCGTGGTCAAGCACTACTTCGTCGACGAACGAGACCGGCGCGGTACCGCCATCATCCGGAACCTGGTGCTGCCGCTGATCGGCTTCGCGCTGACGGTGTGGTTGTGGACGAACCTGTCCAGGCTGACGCTGGTGATCGGATTGTTCTGGCTGGCAACGGGAATGCTCTGGCTGGTAATCCTCACCCGCGGCTTCCGGCGGCCGAAGCCGATGATCGAAATGAGGCACCCGGAGTAATGTTCGGACCGTGTTGACGCGGCGGCAGGTCCTGCTCGGTGGAGCTCTCACCGGCGGTGTGCTGCTGACGGGGGCATGCTCCTCGGCCGGCCGGGAGGCGGTCCGCTTCCCCAAACCGCTGAAGCCAGGCGGGACCATCGGAGTATGCGCCCCATCAGCAGGGGTACCCAAGGCAGTCGAAGCCCGCTACAGCTTCGCCGTCGATTATCTGACGGCGCTCGGCTATACCGTCGTCACCCGCGGCACCATCGTCACCGACGACATCGTCAGCGGGCCCGCGCAGCAGCGCGCCCGGGACCTTCAAGACCTCCTGCTCGACCCGAACGTCGACGCCGTCCTGCCGCCGTGGGGCGGTGAATTGCTCATCGACATGCTGCCGTTCGTCGAGTGGTCGGCTCTTCGCGCGGCGCCACCGCCCTGGCTGATCGGATATTCCGATCTGAGCACCTTCCAGGTGCCCTACCTACTGCGCACCCACACGGCCTCCATCGACGGCAGCAACCTGCTCGAGACACCCATGCGGCCACCGGCCCCGGGGCTGGCGTGGTGGCCCGACGTCGCCGCGCTGACGCCAGGACAATCCTTCACCCAGCAGTCAACCCCGCAGTTTCAGGCGGCCGACGTCGACTGGGCAGCGACACCGGCGGCGACGTCCTTCACCCTCGACACACCCTCGCGGTGGAAGGTCCTCGGCCATGAGGATGACGGCTCCTTCGTCCTCAAAGCCGAAGGGCGCATCATCGCGGGCACTATCGATGTCCTGGCCCCCATCGCGAACACCCCGAACGGTGACGTCCGCGGCTTCGCCGCCTCGGTCCGTCCGGACAGGCTCCTGATGGCCCTGGACGCAGCCGATTTCAACACCGCCCAGTTCGCCCGGGCCCTGTGGGACCTGCGCGCAGCCGGGTGGTTCGACGACGCCGCGGCCGTCGTCCTGGGCCGCACCGGTGGCGAGGTCGTCAGCGGATTCACCGTGCGTGATGCCGCCGCCGATGCGCTGGGCGGTCTTGACGTGCCAGTCGTCTACGACGCCGACATCGGTCATCTACCTCCGCAGATGGCATGGGTGCAGGGCGCGCGGGCGACGCTGAACGTCGCCGGCGGTACAGGTCGGCTGACCCAGTTCCTAGCGTAAACCCGTTGGCTGTGAACCTCTCTCGAATTTCCGGTTGGCGGGTTAACCCACAACCTGGTCGCCCTCGCCAAGGTCGCTGTGCCCGAGGGGATTTGCACAAAAGAACAAACTCCAGTCGAATACTCCTCTAGGGTCGGTTCTGTTAAAAAAACCAGCTACATCCAGTGTGGCCCTCAACCTCGGCGGAGCTGACCATCGTGGCGATCGAAGCCCTCGGCAAGCGTGCGGTCGCCGGTGTGATAGACCGGACCGGGCTCAGCGTGACCCAATCCGGGCCGAGACGTAGCATCAACAGGGCTGTTCCCACTCCTGCGACGTTCCGATGACCGCTCTACCGCACCCCGATCAGCAGTTCTCCGGGGTCATCAATACGCTTGCGGCGGAGTCAGTTCCGGTGCCCCCGACGATCAGCGGCCCGCCCGCAGGTGCACCGAACGTCGTGGTCGTCCTGCTTGACGACGTCGGGTTCGGCACGGCCTCGACGTTCGGCGGGCCGGTTCCCACCCCGGCGCTGGACCGGGTGGCCGCAGCAGGGTTGCGTTACAACCAGTTCCACACCACAGCACTATGTTCGCCAACCCGTGCTGCCCTGCTGACGGGACGCAACCATCACAGCGTGCACATGGGCGGGATCTGTGAAATTGCCTACGGCTTCCCGGGGTATGACAGTGTGATCCCGCAGAGCACCGCCACGGTCGCCCAGACCTTGCAGATGAGCGGTTACAGCACCGCCTGGTTCGGTAAGGCCCACATCACCCCGGTGTGGGAACTGTCCCCGGCCGGGCCCTTCGACCGCTGGCCCACCGGCCTGGGCTTCGACCGGTTCTACGGTTTCCTGGGCGGGGAGACCTCGCAGTACGAGCCGGCCCTGTATGACCAGACCACCCCGGTGCAACCGTATGTCGGGCGGGAGGATTACCACCTCAGCGAGGATCTGGCCGACAAGGCCATCGAGTGGATCCGCCTGCAGAAGACCTCCGCACCCGACAAGCCGTTCTTGGTCTACTTCGCTCCCGGTGCCGGGCACTGCCCGCACCACGTCTGGCCGGAGTGGTCGGAGCGCTTCGCCGGCCAGTTCGACGATGGCTGGGATGCATTGCGGCAGAATATCTTTGACCGCCAAATCACCGAGGGGGTGATACCGGCGGGCACCATGTTGACCCCGCGGCCTTCGGAGATCCCGGCCTGGGCGGACTACGACGAGCGCTACAAGCCGGTGGCACGCCGGCTGATGGAGGTCTTCGCCGGGTTCATCGCCCACACCGACGCCCAGGTCGGCCGGGTGATCGAGGCCATCGAGGACCTCGGGCAGTGGGACGACACGTTGTTCGTCTACGTCTTCGGCGACAACGGGGCCTCGGCGGAGGGCAGCGTCCACGGCGCCTGGAGTGCGCCGTCGTTTCAGAACGGCATGCCCGAGGACCCGCAGTGGCTGCTCGACCACATCGAGGACTTCGGCACGGTGCGCTGCGAGAACCACTACAACGTGGGCTGGGCGTGGGCGCTGGATGCGCCGTTCCAGTGGATGAAACAGGTGGCCTCGCACTTCGGCGGTACCCGCAACGGCATGGCGATCTCCTGGCCGGCCGGAATCGACGCCGCCGGGGAACTGCGCAGCCAGTTCCACCACGTCATCGATCTGGCCCCCACCATCCTCGAAGCGGCGGGCATCCCGCACCCCGACCACGTCAACGGGATCGCCCAGCAACCCATCGAAGGGGTCAGCATGCGTTACTCCTTCGACGCCCCGCACGCCCACAGCCAAAGAACCACGCAGTATTTCGAGATGTTCGGCAACCGGGCGATCTATCACGACGGCTGGGTCGCGTCCTGCTTCCACGGCCGGCTGCCGTGGGTGCGCTCCCAGGCGCTGCCGTTCGGCGACACCGAACGCTGGGAGCTCTACAACATCGCCGAGGACTTCAGCCAGGGCGTCGACCTGGCCGCGGACTTCCCCGACAAGCTCGCCGAACTGCAGTCCCTGTTCGACGCAGAAGCCTGGGCGCACAACGTCTACCCCCTCAGCGACCAGACCCTGGCCCGGGGCTTGCCCGGCAACCGGCCCGACCCGCTGCAGGGACGCACCACCACCACCTACTACCCCGAGCACGTCCGCATCCCGGAGATGTCGACCCTGAACTTCAAAAACACCTCCTTCGACCTGATCGCCCATCTGCAGATCCCCGACGGCGGAGCCGAGGGCGTCATCATCTGCCAGGGCGGGTCGATGGCCGGGTGGACGCTCTACCTGCGCGACGGAATCCCGCACTACACCTACAACTACTTCGGCCACGACGTCACCACCATCAGCGCCGCGGAAACGCTGGCAGCCGGAACCCACACGCTGAGCATGAGATTCGACTACGACGGCGGCCTGGGCAACGGAGGACTGGCGACACTGGCGGTCGACGGTGCCGAAGTGGCCGCCGGGCGGATCGATAAAACCGTGCCGTTCCTGTACTCGATGAGTGGGGAGACACTCGACGTCGGCGTGGACACCGGATCCCCGGTCGGCCCCTACCCCAACGAGTTCCGCTTCACCGGGCACGTCCAGCGCATCGAAGCCACCTTGCACCCCACCACCGAGGATCACCGGGACGCGATCGCCGACGGTCAACTGCGCGGAGCACTGGGCACCCAATGACGAGCGAACCGGAATTGGCAAGCGCCCCGGAGGAGACGCCGACGAAGGTACCGGCGAAGGTCGCGACGGTGGTGACATTGAGTCTGGGAAACGCTATCGCACTGAGCGACCCGGCCCTGGTGTCGTCGAGAGCCGGCAGAACTTCCTTCAGCCAAGGAAGGGTTTTCGCGTGAACCACACTCGTAGAAATAAGATCCCAGCGAACCAAATCCGTTGCACGCCATGACCGTCGGCTTGAGGCGCACATTGCTCCGTTGCGGGCGAAACGGATGTATGGCTACTCGGAGACCGCGTCGTGCCGATGAAGCACAACGGCGAACGGGACCTCATCGACAACCTTGGAATCGAGAAGTGTCTGCACCCAGTACGTTCCCTCCTCAGACAACTGGACGTTGACGAAGAAAACCAGATTCTGGGTAAACCCGCCAGCGGCGAGGTCGATGGGCGTGGCGTTGGACGCCACGATGAGCTCGGAGCGATCCGGGGAGACCACCCTGACCTCCGCAGACCCCGTCCCCTGCCCGTGCCAGTAGGTAAGTGCAGCCAACTTGATCAGGGAAATGGGCAACTGCTCGGTCACGACGGCCTGAAACATGCCGATGAGCGAGAGGCGGTTTCCAACCTCGACACGGATATCGTCGCAGAGCAGCGTGTAGTGCGTGTGCAGTCCTGCGGGTTCGGGATTCACCCGTCTGACTCTATCGAAACCCCAGCCGGTTTCACCGTCGATCCGCAAGGTCTGTTGCATCAATTCCACCGGCCAACCGGCGGATCCGCACGCCGACGACGGCCGGTTTCAGTTAGCGGCGCAGTCAGTGCGCACAAGCGGGCCGGTCGAACTGCGTCAGGCCTTGCTCGGCTTCCAACCCGGGCCGCGAAAAACGTAACCGAACCGGTCGCGCCAATTGC
>CAIOYU010000465.1 GCA_903862565.1 uncultured Actinomycetes bacterium
AAGACGGAACAGACGCCCGAGCGTGTCGTTGAGGTGATGGACCGGTTGGTTGTTCCACGCCTTCTCGATGATCTCCACACCCAACGGGGTGAAGACGTCGGCCAGTTTCAGCGTCGAGGGGTTCGCCGCCTGGTGGGCAGCCAGGATCATGACCAGGTGCGAGTCCGGAGGTATCGAGGAGTCGTTCAACGCGGCCGTTAGGCCGACCGGATTCTGCAGAGCGATCTTGCTCACCCCGAGTGACATCGGCACGGAGCCGATCAGGTGCAGGTCGCGAAAGTCCTCGGGATCGAGCTCGGCGACCGCCGCCGCGGCGCCCCCGCCTTGCGACCAACCGATACACCCCAGTGCCGTCCCCGCCCCAGCGCCGAGTTGGCGTGCGGCGTGGGCGATATTGACAGCGTCGCGGGCGTTGGTGCGGTTGACGGTGTATTGGTGCATGCCTTCGGTGCCGAGGCCCTGATAGTCGGTGGCGCAGACCACCCACCCGGCGTCGATGAAGCCCTGCACACCGGGAACCCCGTAGTCGATCTGCTGGGTGGCCTCCGGGCTGAAGTACAGGGTCAGTTCGCGGGCCGGGTCGGGCTGGGCCGATGGGCAGGCCGCGTCGCCCAGGCCGGTGGTGCCGTGGCACCACGTCACGATCGGCCGGTTCTCGCCATCGCCCGCCGGCGCTATCACCAGTCCGGTGGCCTCGTGGGCGACGCCATTGACGTCCCGAGAGACATACCGGATACGCCAGGCCTTCGCGCCGGCGATCTCGGTCGTCAGAGGTTCGTGGCTCAGCAGTTTTCCAGGTTCAGTCACAGCGCCGAAGTTACCGTCCGGTGGTCCGTCGTGGTCCCGAAAATGCTCGCGCCGGACGATCGAGGTCGCCGAGCTGACCACGGCATGCAGGGCTATCGGTTGCAGCGTCGGCGGTCCTGTAGCTCGCTTGGCGGTTCCGATCGTCGGGCGCATAGTCGGCCTATGCCGTGATGGACGTTCCGATCGCCGCCGAGCCGCGCCTCCCTGCGTTCAGTCGCTGAGGCCACTCACGATGCGGCGACTGGCAGCGGAGCGACATCGGGGGCGGCAGCAGGGCCGTAGTGGCTCTGCACTACGCGGGAGCGCCTGCGCTCACCCCAGTGCTGCACCCATCCCCGGCCTGCGGGTGTGCGGGTGAGTATCTGGTAGCGGACAAGATTGGCCGCAACGACCGGTAGCGCCGCCACCGCCGGGGTGGGCGGGAGTTCGAGTTCCCGCATACTCTGCTCGCCGAGGAAGAACCGCAGCATGCTGAGCCGGCGGAAGCGTGCGTAGGAGCTTCGCAGCCGCGAGAAGTTCTCGAAGTGCAGACCGCGCTCCGCGGTGATGATCGCGTTCGCCAACTGCGGACCGGCGGGCGTCAGCGGCCCCTGGGTGAGCACGAAGTGGTACTGCAGAACATTCTGATCGCTTTCGTCGTCGCGCAGGAAATCGTCACCGACACCCATCAACCACCCCACGTACTTCCACAGGTGCATCACGGCACGCGAGTCGGTGTCGGTGACCCGAACGCCGAGCCGACGCAGCCCACGCAGCAGCACCGAGCTGAACAAGCCGAGCGTGAAACCCTGATCGGCCTGGTTAATGGGCAGCCCCCACTGTTCGACGTCCCATTTGCCGTTGGTCTCATATTGATGATTGATCAGCGCGTGCATCATCCGCACATGCACGGTGAGCCGGAAGCCCTCGCCCGTGCGGCGCAGTCCGTCGTTTTCGGTGACCGCCGTCGACCAGTGCACCGTCTCCCCCATGCGCCGAAGCGCTCCCCGCCCGGCGAACAGACCGGTTTTGACAAGCAGATCGGGCGGACCC
>CAIOYU010000466.1 GCA_903862565.1 uncultured Actinomycetes bacterium
AGGTACTCGCGGATCAGGCCGTTGGTGTTCTCGTTGGTGGGTCGCTCCCACGGCGAATGAGGGTGGGCGAAGTACACGGGCAGGTCCGTGGCCAGCGTCAATGCGGCATGGCGGGCCATCTCGGTGCCCTGGTCCCAGGTCAGCGAGCCCCGTACCTGCGCGGGCAGGCCCCGGACGGTTTCGATGAGGGTGTCGGCGAGTGCGTCGGCGTTCTTGCCCTCGGGTAGTCCGAGGATGATGGTGAAGCGGCTGGTTCGCTCCACCAGGGTCGCAGCCGCGGTCCGGCCGGCCTTGCCGATGACGAGATCGCCTTCCCCCGCTCCAGGCACCCGCCGGTCGGCGACATCTTCGGGGCGGTCGTCGATCGACACCATGCCGATGATGCGCCCGCCCGCGCGCTGCCCGAGCGGCTTGCGCTTCTTGCGTTGGGTTCGCTTGGACCGCAACAGGATTGCCGACTTCGCCAACTCCCCTTTGGGGAGGGCGTAGATCCAACGGTAGACGGCCTCGTGGGAGACGGTGCGACCGCCGGCGTCGGTGGCCTGCGACATAGGTTCCACGGTGGGGTCGCGGGCTTCCAAACGCAAGCGCCCAGCGATCTGTCGTGGTGTGCGTGAACGCCGCAGATCAGCCCGAACCCGTGCCGCCAGCACAGGGTCGGAGTCGATCTTGAACTGCTGCGGGCTGTCAGACAAGCCCGACTCGATCCCGACCGCGATGTCCGCTCGATCCTCGAACGTCAACATCCTGCGCGCCAACCTGCAACTCCCTCCCGCTCAGTGGGTCTGTTGCTACGACGCTATGACACCGCCGGGGCTAACGCCGCCGAGAAGCTCCGCCCAGGTTCTCTCTGCGTCGGTCAGCGTCGAGAGCAGCGCGTCGATTTCGCACTGCAGGCCTTCCAATTCCTCAGCACCCGGGGGCACGTGGCGACGCTAGCGGTCGAAGGTTTCCGGCAGGTGAAATGCCGACCTCGACCGCCTTCTGCCTGCCCCGAACGGCCCGCCGGAAAGCGTAATTGGGTGGCTATTCCTGCAGAATAGGCGCGGTATCCCGGCTGCCGAAGTCGATCTGGGCCGCCGGGTTGGCGATCGCGGTCACCATCGCGGTGCCGAACGGCCCGGCGTCGTCGAACAGGGTGGCGGCGCCGACTGCTATACCTCCGGAGCACCAGTGCGAATCAGCCTGAATACCAATGCAATCCGACTGCGGAAGCCGCGACAGCCCGACGGTCAGGTCGCCGTTGATGTACCCGATGCCGCGGGTGCCCAGATTGGTCACCAGGCTGGTCGCCTCCGAGCCGACGACACTTCGGACGAACGGACTCGGCGGCTCGCCCTCCACGACATCGAGGGTGTTGTGGTAAACGCGCTTGCGGGAGGTGTTCTGGTGATCGGCCCGGGAGTCACTCCACCCGGCGTCGTCGCTGCCCACCATGTAGACCGAACCGACGAACCTGCCGGGCGACGGAAACGAGTCCTCGTCGACCCACCCCTGACCCGGGGGCGGTTCGGACAGCCGGTACTGGACCATCGTCGCCCGGGCGACGAGGACACCGTCCTGCCGAATTTCGCACTCAGAATTGCGGATTCGGCGGCCCTCCCGCACCAGCCGGGTGCGCACCTCGGTGGGAGCCTGACGGGCCGCCTTGAACAGTTCGGCGGTGAGCCGGGCCGGCAGGAAGCCGTCGGCGCCGTGCTGCATTTCGAGGTTGTGGGCGGCAAGTCCGACCAACGCCGGACCGTTGAGCGAGCCGTTACCCCAGCCGCTCAGCGCCGATGCCGTGGGATGAAAGACACCGTCAGACTCGGCGAAGTAGTGCGTAGCGGCAGCCCTGAACACCCCGGCATCGTCGCACAACGACATAGCGGTCGCCGTTCTCAGGACGGGGTGCCGGGGTCAATGGTTCCCAGCCGCTGGCCGGCCGCTTGCGTTCTCCTCGACCCCGTCGGGCGAACCCGTTCCCTGCCGTCCCCACGCTCATACCCGGCCGAGCGCTCCTTGCAGAAGATCAGCCAGTCGAGGTAGCGGCGGGCCACCCGGTCGTCGTCCGGACCGCCCTCGGTGTAGCGGTCGGTGATGGCGTAACAGGCGGCCTCGTAGAGCACGGGTTTGATTGCGCTGCAGGCCTCAACGTACATACAAGCCATCGTGTCTGATTCCCGACGGTCTGGCCCACCCGTCCGGCCGAATCGTGGCGCGCCCGCGGAGGTATTCGATGGTGGTCCAGCTACAGCGGACTGCAAGTCTGGGGCTGCAGCGGCGGTGTCGGCTCCAAATCAGCGAACACCCGCGTGAACCCGGCGCTGTGCTGGTTGTATTGCGATCTTGGAAGACAACCTGAGGGGGAACTTTGGCAGCCGAACTGCGTCCAGACATTCAAGCGGCCAAGGACCGACTGCGGATTCGCCCCGGTGGGGGTAGGGAAATGAAGAAACTTCCCGAACACCTTGGAACCATCACGATCTTCGCCAGTGGCAACATAGCGGAGGTCAAGAACGTCAACAACGACGAACCAGCCAGGAACAGCAGCAGGTGATTACGCCATTCGAGGCGCTGGAGGGGTTTCTTTCTCATCTGCAACTCAACGAACTCAAGGTCGTCGACTTGACCAACCGGCTCAGTGCGGGCACCCCGACTCTCCAGTTGCCCGAACCGTACGCCAATCTCATCGACTTCAGCCTTGAAGAAGTGAGTGCTTTCGATGACAGCGGACCGTTCTGGCGTCATAACAACATCCACACCGGCGAGCACATCGGCACCCATCTCGACGCGCCTCGTCACTGGATATCGGGACGAGACGGTGACGACGTGGCCCAGATTCCGGTCCACCGGTTGCTGGGCCGCGCGCACGTCCTCGATGTGTCCACCTACGTTGCCGAGGACCCCGACTTCTTGCTTGAGATCTCCCACATCCGCGCCTGGGAGGCTCAGTACGGGCCGCTGCGCCCTGGAAGCTGGCTCCTGATCCGGTCCGGGTGGGATGAGCGTTCGCAGGACAGGACGGCCTTCCTCAACGTCATCGACGGTGTCAGCCATACACCCGGAATTTCTCCGGAATGCGCGCGGTGGCTCGCTGAGGACAGCCCTATCGTGGGCTACGGAGTCGAGACTGTCGGTATCGACGCGGGGAACGCGTTCACGCTGGAGCCGCCGATGCCTGGGCACTTCTACCTTCTCGGCGCTGACAAGTACGGCATCACGTCGCTGCAGAACCTGTCGGATCTTCCGCCCGACGGTGCCCTTGTGATCGTCAGTCCGCTGCCGATTGTCGGTGGGACCGGAAGCCCGGCCCGGGTGCTGGCAGTGATTCCCGGCGACCGCCGCTAGTCCCGGGTTAGCCGAGCATAGGGTCGTTGCGGCCGACAACGTGTCGACATTTCCTTGTTCGCAGAGACAGTGCCGCTGCGGACGGATAAGGAACGATTCGGGACGTGTCTAATGGTCATCTACGCGTGGGGTGCCGCCATGCTCTCGGGACTTCTGGGGCCGGTGATCGTCACCGGCCTTGCCGAACTTGCGCTCCTGATGGCCATGACCACCGCGTTCCGCTTTGCCGCGATCCGGCTCTGAGGACCTCCAGACTGCCGGCCCGAAGATTAGCGAAAGAGAAGGCCACCTCCAATGCCCGACGACCACGACGTGCACGTACCGACCCAATCGGCTGAGACCTCCAGGCGACGATTCCTGGGCGGCGCGGCGACGGCTGCTGCGGTCACGCTCGGCTCCGCGGCTGTCGCAGGGTGTGGCAGCGACCGCAATACGACAACCAGCGAAGGAAGTAGGGCAGCGATGTCATCGGGCACGCCACTGGAGAAGGCCGTCTTGCACGGCAACGAGGTCATCGCGACTCCGATCGGCGACATCACGCTGGTCGACAACTACTTCGATGACGACGCCTCCAAGCGCCTCTACGACGAGATGGATTACCAGCGGGCCGCCCAGTCATACCTGTGGAGCACACCGTTGGTCAGCATCGCCACCTGGCGTGACCGGGAGGCCGAGGCCTACGGCGTCACCGGCGAGACCGACTTCGTGGTGCTGCGCTCACTGAGGGAGAAGCGTGGCATCGTCACCGGCAACCTGACCACGCCCTACCTCTTCAACTTCCTGAGCCTGGACAAAGGCCCGCTGGAGATCGAGTACCCGGCCGGGCAGACCGCCGCCGGAGTCTTGGACTTCTGGCAGCGGCCGGTGACCGATCTCGGCCTTACCGGCCCGGATCAGGGCAAGGGCGGCAAGTACATCATCGTCGGGCCCGCGGACGACCCGGCGAAGTTCGACAAGCCCGGCTACTTCGTGCGCCAGAGCGCAACCAACAACATCTGTGTGGGGCTGCGCATCCTCGACAAAGACCCTGCCTTCTACGAAAAGTTCAAGTCGACGCTGAAAATGGGCCGGGTCGGCCAGCCGCTGGCGACCTCCCGGTTCATCGAGGACTCCGACGTCGAGTGGAGCGCCACCGCGCCGCGCGGCCTCGACTACTGGCGCAACCTGGCAGCGGTGCTCAACGAGGAACCGGTCCGGCCGGTGGACAAGGCCTGGATGGCAATGCTGCTGCCGCTGGGGATCGAGAAGGGCAAGGCTTTCGACCCCGACGAACGCCAGCGGACCATCCTGCTCAAAGGTGCGGCGATGGGCGAGTTGATGGCGCGCAACCTGCAGGTCAATCCCCGCTTCGCCGAGCCATACTGGCCCGGCACGTCGTGGTACAAGAGCTTCGACTTCTCCCTGGAGCAGGAGACCAAGGATCGGGTCGAGCTCGACGAGCGGGTGACCTGGTTCTACGAGGCAGTCGCTTCCAGCACCGGCATGGTCAACCCGACCGTCGGCGCCGGCCAGGTGTACATGACGACCAAACGCGACAGCGCGGGGAACCTCCTGCGGGCGGACAGAACCTATCGGCTCAGGGTGCCCAAAGACGTTCCGGTGGGGCAGTTCTGGGCGCTCACGCTCTACAGCGAGAACACCCGTCGGGCCTACGACAACGGCGGCACCGACATCCGCAGTGCCAACCTGGACAGCCGACTGCCCGACCTCGTCAAAAACCCCGACGGCAGCATCGATCTCTACGTCGGACCCAAGGCTCCCGAGGGCTTCGAGAAGAACTACATGAAGACCACCGGCGACGACGGCTGGTTCGTCTACTTCCGCCTCTACGCCCCGCTGCAACCGTTCTTCGACAAGACGTTCAGCCTCCCCGACTTCGACGTCGTCGAATGACGTTGCGTGCCCTTGTCGCCGCCATCCTGTTGATCGCGATGACCGCAGGTTGCAGTGGCACACCGAAGGAGAACACCTCGACCGCGCCGGTGACCCCGGAGCAGGCCCGCGCGATCGCCAAGGAGGCCTACATCTACGGCTTCCCGATGGTCGACAGCTATCGCATCCAATACTCCTACTTCGTCGACAAGAACGGACCCGAGTACAAGGGCGAGTGGAATCAGGTCCACAGCACCGCACGGGTGTCCACGCCTGCAGATACCGCGATCCAAACCCCGAATTCGGACACCCCGTACTCGTTCCTCGGGGCCGATCTGCGGGCCGAACCGCTGGTGCTGACGGTCCCGCCGATCGAGGCCGGCCGCTACTTCTCGCTGCAGTTCATCGACGCCTACACCTACAACTTCACCTACGTCGGCACCCGCACCACCGGCAACGGCGGCGGCACGTTCCTGCTGGCCGGACCTGGCTGGAAGGGCGACAAGCCGGCCGGTGTCAACGACGTGATCCGGTCGGACACCGACCTC
>CAIOYU010000467.1 GCA_903862565.1 uncultured Actinomycetes bacterium
ACGGCGCGATACCGAGGCCTTCACGTATCCCACTGTGGTGTAAGCCAATCCGACGATGATCGCGCCCGCGGCCAGAAAGCCGGCCCGGTCGCCGGTCAGGCCGCGCGCAACTCCGCGCAGCACTCCCTTCGGGAGGGTGACCGCCGAATACGTCCACTCCGAGGACAGGCCGTCCGTCGTTCCGACGCTGTCGGTCACCTGGGCCTTGGACAGGCCCTCCGAGTAGCAGCGTGAGCGGAAGTACGAAAAGCTCTGCCGCGCAAGGGGAACCCGATGCGTGACCTCGGCATGGTCGTCGTGCAGGAAGTAGCCGTTCGGAAACCGTTGCCCGGAACGGATACAGAACTCGGTCTCCTCGCAGCCGACCGGGAGCGTCACCCCCGCGGATCGGCCGATTCCAGAGGTGAATCCACCGTCGGAGAACAGCTCCCGACGGAATGAGGAGCTGGCGCCGATCAGGTTGCGCACCACCCCGGTGCCCTGGCCGACGTAGCTGCATCCCACGACCCAGTCGAATTCCGGTGGCCACCAGTTGGGCCGCTGGGTTGCCCATTGCGGCTCGATTCGGCTGCCCACACCGAGCACATTCGGGTCGGTGTAGTGGTGCGCCAACGCCGCCAGCCAACCGGGCCTGGCGGCGGCATCGTCGTCGAGGAACACCACGACCTCGGCCGTGGTCAGTTCCACGCCGGTATTCCGCGCGCCCGACACCCCGCGTTCGTTGTGGTTGGCGACGACCCGCACGCCGGGCAGTTGCTCGGTGAACTGCGCCTGTAGTTCCGGGTTGTTGTCGACCACCACGATCAGTTCCGCGGGCGGCGGCTGCTGGGCCTGAACAGAAGCAACGGCCGCCAGAGTCGCGTCCCACCGATCGTGGGTGTAGGCGCAGATGATGACGGCGCAGGCGGGTACGCGGACGTCCAGCTCGCGTCGCTCGGGCGTGGTCACCATGGTCGAACTCTCCGGTATCTCACTTGCTGGGGACGGTGGCCGCCACATGAACCGCGGCGGGGTCGTCGAGTATCTGCCGAACCCTGGTGATGTCGCCGGTGGCGGCATCGCGAATCGACGCTGCCACGATTATCCCGAACGGCACCGCCAGCATCACGGCGATGCGCAGGTTGTGCCGCGACACGCGGCACCGTCGAACCATAGCCAGGGTCGCTGAGAAGTTGGTGAGCACCACGACAGCGACGGCGGACCAGATGGTCAGCGGCGTCAGCCACACACCGGCCATCAACAGCAGGATCGACGCCAGGCATGCCGATGCCAGCAGGCTCGCCCCGGTGAGGGCGGGGCCCCAACTGCGGCGCAAGCCGTTTCCGGCGTCGATCACACGTGGCCAGATTCGCGACCGCATCACCACCGCGATCAACAGCCCGCACATCATGCCGACTGCCAACTGGTTCGATATCCGGACCTGCGGTGTCGACTCGAACCACCCGCTTCGCAGCTCCGGCAGACCCAGCCCCCGCAGGTCGTAGATCGATATGGGGCCGTGCCGGTACACCAGTGCTATTCCGGGCACCTTTTCGAACTTGGTGAGCTGAGCAACGGTGAGTTGCTCACCTTGACCAGTCTCGCCCTGGAAGAAATACGAACCGTAGTGGGGCAGTTCGTCGGCCAGGCGCGTGTCGACGTAGAGATACCGCAGACGCATGGCTGCAGCCATGTCGGTTTCGGTCTGACCCCAATTCCTGGCCACGTACAACGCGGGGGCATCGATGCCGCCCGGCCCCTTCATCACCGGCCAGACGCCGGACTGCGCCGCCAGCAGATCCGAAC
>CAIOYU010000468.1 GCA_903862565.1 uncultured Actinomycetes bacterium
AAGGATCGGACCCGCTGTGGACCGACGGTGTGGGGACCGACTGTAGGGACGGACTTGTGAGGACGGACGTGTGACGCAGAGTGCCCCCGCTGACGCGGTCGATGCGGTCCTGACCGAGCACGCCGATCTCGAACGCCAGCTGTCTGATCCGGAACTGCACGGCGACGCGGCCAATGCCCGCCGGGTGGGAAAGCGCTTCGCTCAACTGGCACCGATCGTCGCGACCCATCGCAAGCTCGAGGCGGCGCGCGGTGACCTGGAAGCGGCCCGCGAACTGGCGGCCGACGACGCATCCTTCGCCGCCGAGGTGCCCGAGTTGGAGGCCCGGGTCGCCGAACTCGACAACCAGCTCACCGACATGCTGGCGCCCCGGGATCCGCATGACGGCGACGACATCGTCCTGGAGGTCAAATCCGGCGAGGGCGGCGAGGAGTCCGCGCTGTTCGCCGCCGATCTCGCGCGGATGTACATCCGCTATGCCGAGCGCCGCGGCTGGACCGTGACCGTCCTCGACGAGACGTTCTCCGATCTCGGCGGCTACAAGGAGGCCACCATCGCCATCGGCTCCAAGGGCGATTCGGCCGATGGAGTGTGGTCGCGGATGAAGTGGGAAGGCGGCGTGCACCGGGTGCAACGGGTGCCGGTCACCGAATCCCAGGGCCGCGTGCACACCTCGGCGGCCGGCGTGCTGGTCTACCCCGAACCTGATGAAGTCGAGGCCGTCCAGATCGACGAGTCCGACCTTCGCATCGACGTCTACCGGTCCTCCGGCAAGGGCGGACAGGGCGTCAACACCACAGACTCCGCGGTGCGGATCACCCACTTGCCCACCGGGATCGTCGTGACCTGCCAGAACGAGCGCTCACAGTTGCAGAACAAGGCGCGCGCCATGCAGGTGCTGGCCGCGCGACTGCAGGTGCTGGCCGAGGAACAGGCACAGGCGGACGCCTCGGCGGACCGGGCCAGCCAGATCCGCACCGTCGACCGCAGTGAACGGATCCGGACCTACAACTACCCGGAGAACCGGATCGCCGACCATCGGATCAATTTCAAGGCACACAACCTCGACCAGGTCCTCGACGGGGATCTTGACGCGCTGCTCGACGCACTGGCCGCTGCGGACAAGCAGGCGCGGCTGCAGCAGGCATGAGCGAAGGCGAACGCGAGTGAGGACCGCAGGACCGCAGCGAGCGGACGCGCAGGAATCGGGCCGTGTAACTCTGCGTGAGGTCATCGCCACGGCGACAGGAACCCTCGCCGACGCCGGAATCGACTCGGCGCGAACCGATGCCGAGTTGCTCGCCGCCCACGTGGCCGGGGTCGAACGCGGCCGGCTGGCGGTGATCGACGCGCCCGACGCAGAGTTCTTCGATCGGTTCGCCGACGCGGTACGCCGACGTTCGCAGCGGATTCCGTTGCAGCACATCACCGGGACCGCACCGTTCGGACCGGTGCAGGTCGAGGTCGGTCCGGGTGTCTTCATCCCGCGCCCGGAGACCGAGACGGTGCTCGAATGGGCTCTGGCCCAGACACTTCCGGATCAGCCGGTGATCGTCGACCTGTGCACCGGTTCCGGCGCCCTCGCGATCGCGTTGGCGGCCGGTCTTCCCCGCGCGCGGGTGATCGGGGTGGACGACGACCCGGCCGCTCTGGACTACGCGCGCCGCAACGTCGCCGGAACCGGAGTCGGGTTGGTGCAGGGCGATGTCACCGACCCCCAACTGATGCCGGAACTCGTAGGCTCCGTTGATCTGCTGGTGGCCAACCCGCCCTACATCCCCGCCGACGCCGAACTCGAACCGGAAGTGGCCCAGCATGATCCGGTGCATGCATTGTTCGGTGGAGTTGACGGCATGGCCGTGATCGGGCCGATTGCCGCGCTCGCGGGAGCCTGGCTCCGGCCCGGCGGGTTGCTGGCCGTGGAGCACGACGACACCACGTCGGCCCGCACGGTCGAGACGATCTGTGCCACGGGCTTTTTCGATGAGGTGACGCCGCACGACGATCTCACCGGGCGGCCGCGATTCGTGACCGCTCGCAGACAAGGGAAGGTGTACGCGTGACCCGGCTGCTCGACTGCCGCGACCCGTCCAGGCGTTCCGAGGCCATCGCCGAGGCGGCGGCTACCGTCAAGAGCGGCCGGTTGGTCGTGATGCCCACCGACACGGTCTACGGGCTGGGCGCCGATGCGTTCGACAGCCGGGCCGTCGGAAGTCTGCTGGCGGCAAAGGGCCGCGGGCGGGACATGCCCGTCGGGGTGCTCGTGGGCTCGTGGCACACCATCGAGGGTCTGGTCTACTCACTGCCCGACACGGCCCGTGAACTCATCCGCGCCTTCTGGCCCGGCGCGCTGAGCCTGGTCGTCCGTCAGGCGCCGTCGTTGCAGTGGGATCTGGGTGACGCCCGCGGCACCGTGATGGTGCGCATGCCGATGCACCCAGTCGCGATCGACCTGCTCCGGCAGACGGGCCCCATGGCGGTGTCCAGCGCCAACATCTCCGGGCAGCCGCCGGCCGCCACCGCCGAGGAAGCGCAGCGGCAACTCGGCGTGCTGGTCGATGTGTACCTCGATTCCGGTCCTACTCAGCAGCAGGCAGCCTCGACGATCCTCGACCTCAGTGGTGCGGCGCCGCGGATCATGCGCGAGGGGCCGGTCAGCGTCGCGGCGATCGCGGCCGTCCTCGGTGTCGACGCCGCGTCGTTGGCCGGTTGATCGCCGGTGTCGTTCCAGTACCGTTTGAACTGATGACCACCCTGCTTGCGCTGTCCGAAAGGGGTGCCGGGGTTCCCCTGCGGGAGTTGGCACTCGTCGGGTTGACCGCGGCCATCATCACCTACTTCGCGACCGGCGGCGTCCGGGTGCTGGCCCGCCGTCTTGGCGCGGTCGCCTATCCCCGGGAACGCGACGTCCACCAGCGGCCGACCCCACGTATGGGTGGGCTGGCCATGTACCTCGGGGTGGTGTTCTCGGTCTTTCTCGCCTCCCAGTTGCCCGCCCTGAATCGCGGGTTCGTCTACTCCTCCGGCATGCCGGCGGTGGTGATCGCCGGCGGACTGGTGATGGGAGTCGGTCTGATCGACGACCGGTGGGGCCTGGACGCGCTGACGAAGTTCGCCGGGCAGATCACCGCCGCCAGCGTGATGGTCACCATGGGGGTGGCCTGGAGCGTGCTCTACATCCCGTTCGGCGGTGTCGGGACCATCGTGCTCGACCAGGCCTCGTCAATTCTGCTGACGCTGGCACTGACGGTGTCGATCGTCAACGCGATGAACTTCGTCGACGGCCTCGACGGGCTCGCCGCCGGTCTTGGGCTGATCACCGCGCTGGCAATCTGCATCTACTCGATCGGACTGTTGCGTGATCACGGCGGGGACGTGCTGTTCTACCCGCCGGCGGTGATATCGGTGGTGCTGGCCGGTGCGTGCCTTGGCTTCCTGCCGCACAATTTCTACCGGGCACGGATTTTCATGGGCGACTCCGGTTCCATGCTCGTCGGCCTGATGCTGGCGGCGGCGACCACGACGGCGGCCGGCCCGATCTCGCAGAGTGCCTACGGCGCCCGGGACGTCTTTGCGCTGCTCTCTCCGTTCCTGCTGGTGGTCGCGGTGATGTTCGTGCCGGCTCTGGACATGGCGTTGGCCATCGTGCGCCGCACCCGGGCCGGGCGCAGCCCGTTCAGCCCGGACAAGATGCACCTGCATCACCGACTACTCCAGATCGGCCACTCCCACCGCCGAGCGGTGCTGCTCATCTACCTGTGGACGTCACTGGTTGCCCTCGGTGCCGCGAGCACCATCTTCTTCGATCCGCGCTACACCGGAGCGGTATTGCTGGCGGCGGTCGTGGGCGCGGTGGTGGTCACCGTCATCCCGTTGGTGCGCGGTGACGGCACGGACGGGGAGGACGACGACAGGGACCTCACGCTGCTGCGGGACAGCATTTACGACAGCAGGTAGTAGACCGAATTCTGGATCTTTCCGTGTGATACCGTGCTCGCGGATGGCCATCCGGCGCCGGAAATATGTGACTGAGATTGTGGGTGGACGTGTGACGACGCCAGCGCACGATGCGCCGTTGGTGTTGCCGTCCGTCACATTCCAGCCACTGCGTCTGATCGCTCTGTGCGGCGTTCTCGCGGCCGTCACCATTGCGCTTTCGGCCTGGGCCGGTCATGCGAAGTTCGGCCTGTTCTTTGCCGTCGGACTGGCGCTCGGTCTGATCAACGCGATTCTCGTCCAGCGTTCGGTCTCCAACATCACCTCCGAAGCGAACCCGCTCAAGAAGAAGATGGCGCTCAACTCCGCGACCCGGTTGCTGATCATCACCGCGGTCGGCTTGACCATCGCGTACGTGTTCAAGCCCGCCGGACTCGGCGTCGTTTTCGGCCTGGCTTTGTTCCAAGTCGTTCTGGTGCTCAGCACCGCCCTGCCGGTGTGGAAGAAGCTTCGCACCGGCGATCCGGACGGCGACCTCGATAGCGTGGACGCCAGTCCGGTCGTTTCGCCCTCAATTCCCGTCGACATGCCCAAGGATTGAGCACCATGACCGAACAAATCCTCGCCGAGGGCGCGATCGAGGTCGGCCACCACACCACGGCCACCTGGTTGGGGATGACCGTCAACACGGACACCGTGTACGCCACGGCCCTGGCCGCCGTGATCACTCTGGCTCTCGCTTTCTTCCTGCGCGCCAAGATCACCTCGACCGGCGAACCCAGCGGCGTGCAACTGTTCTGGGAGGCCATCACCATCCAGATGCGCGGTCAGATCGAGCAGGCGATCGGCATGAAGATCGCGCCGTTCGTCCTGCCGCTGGCGGTGACGCTGTTCGTCTTCATCCTCATCTCCAACTGGATCTCGGTTCTGCCGGTGCAGTACGGGACGGCCAACGGCGGGACAGGGGAGTGGCTCAAGCCGCCCGCCTCGGACATCAACTTCGTACTGGCGCTGGCAGTGTTCGTATTCATCTGCTACCACGCCGCCGGCATCTGGCGACGGGGCATCGTCGGGCACCCGATCAAGGTCATCAAGGGCCACGTCGCGTTCCTGGCGCCGATCAACCTCGTGGAGGAGATCGCCAAACCGATCTCGCTCTCGCTCCGACTTTTCGGCAACATCTTCGCCGGCGGCATCATGGTTGCGCTGATCGCGCTGTTCCCGCCTTACATCATGTGGGCGCCGAACGCGATCTGGAAAACCTTCGACCTGTTCGTCGGCTTGATCCAGGCCTTCATCTTCTCTCTGTTGACCATTCTGTACTTCAGCCAGTCCATGGAACTGGATGAGGAGCACCACTAGAACTACCCAGGCCCGTTCAACCCCGAACAACCCACACCCCTGGTAGGACTCCTACCAGTAATCAAGGAGGAAAAGTAATGGCAGACCCAGCAATCGTTTCCGGCGCGCTCATCGGTGGCGGACTCATCCTCGGCGGCGGTGCCATCGGCGCCGGCATCGGTGACGGCATCGCCGGCAACGCGCTGATCTCGGGCATCGCCCGTCAGCCTGAGGCCCAGGGCCGGCTGTTCACGCCGTTCTTCATCACGGTGGGCCTGGTCGAAGCGGCCTACTTCATCAACCTGGCGTTCATGGCCCTGTTCGTGTTCGCCACGCCCGGCGCTTCCTAGTCGGCATGGGGCAGCACAGCGTCACCCTGTTGGCGGCTGAGGAAGGTGGAGGCACCAGCAACTTCCTCATCCCCAACGGCACCTTCTTCTTCGTCCTCGCGATCTTCCTGATCGTTCTGGGCGTCATCGCCAAGTTCGTCGTCCCGCCGATCCAGAAGGTTCTCGGCGAGCGCGAGAGGATGATCGCCCAGACCGCCGAGGACAACCGCAAGGCAGCCGCTCTGGAGGCTGCCGCCGAGGCCGACTACAACAAGGAGATCGGTGTCGGGCGCGCGGAGGCCGCCAGCATTCGCGACGAGGCCAGGTCGGTCGGCCGGGCCATCATCGACGACAAGCGCGGCGTTGCCAACGACGAAGTCGCCGGGACGCTGCAGCAGGCCAACGAGGAGTTGAAGTTGCAGAAGGACGCCATCTCCGGCGAGTTGAGTGCATCGGTGGAGACTCTGTCGGAGACGCTGGCCAGCCGCGTGCTGGGCACGACGGTCACGGGACGGTAGGCGCCGATGTCGACATTCCTCGGCCAGCTGTTCGGGTTCCTGGTCATCCTCTTCGTCCTCAACAAGTACGTGGTGCCGCCGGTCCGCAAGCTGATGGCAGATCAGAAGGCCGCGGTCCGGACCCAGCTCGACGACAACGCGAAGGCCATCCAGCGCCTCTCCGCAGCCGACCAGTATCACGCGCGCCGCGTCGATGAGGGTCAGGTCGAGGCCAAGAAGATCGTCGAGGAGGCCCGGACCGATTCGGTGCGCATCGCCGAGCAACTTGTGGTCCAGGCCGATGTCGAGGCCGAGCGGATCAAGGTCCAAGGCGGACAGCAGGTTTCCCTGCTCCGTACGCAAACCATCCGTGCTCTCCGTGCCGAACTGGGCACCGAGTCGGTGGAGCGGGCAACCGAGCTCGTCAAGGCGCACGTGTCCGACCCGCACTCGCAGTCGGCCACCATCGACCGGTTCCTCGACGAGCTCGACGCCATGGCTCCGGCGGCGTCCGCGCCGGAAGTGGCTTCGGACCTGCGCTCGGCCAGCCGTGACGCGCAGGCCGCCGTGGTTGCACGGTTCGACTCGCTGGCCGGATCCATGGGCGGTCACGAGCTGTCCACGCTCGCCGGGGAACTGACGTCGGTCGACAAGCTGCTGCTGAGCGAGCCGATCCTGGCGCGCCACCTGGCAGAGGCAACCGGTGAGACCGAGGCCAAGAAGCAGATGCTGCAGCGACTGCTCGGCGGCCGTGTCGGCGCTGCTGCGATGGACGTTCTCGACACCGCGGTGTCGGTGCGCTGGTCGAGGACGTCGGACTTCGTCGACGCCATCGAGCACATCGCACGCCTGAGCCTGCTGGCCCGCGCCGAGCGGGAGTATCAGGCCGAAGAGGTGGCCGAGCAACTGTTCCGGTTCGACCGGATCCTGGAAGCCGAGCCGCAGCTGAGTACATTGCTGAGCGACTCCTCCAGGCCGGCCGAGGTCCGAGAGGCGTTGTTGCGCAACGTGTTCGACCGCGCTGCCGGTGCCAACCCGACAGCTGTCGCGCTGCTCACCCAGACCGTCGATCTGCTCCGCGGCCAGCGTGCCGACGAAGCCGTCGGTGAGGTGGCTCAACTGGCGGTTGCCCGTCGCGGCGAGGTCGTCGCCCAGGTCAAGTCGCCAACCGAACTCACCGATGCCCAGCGCACGCGGTTGGCGCAGGTGCTGACCCGGATCTACCACCACTCGATCTCGGTCCAGGTCGACATCGACCCGGCGCTGTTGGGCGGACTGTCGGTCGCCATCGGCGACGAGGTGATCGACGGAACGCTGTCCTCCCGGCTGGCTGCAGCCGAGACGAAGTTGCCCGACTAGGGCTTGCCTGACTAGCTACCGACTAGCCACGAACCACCCAAGAACAAGAAGGCAGGAAGACGAAAAGCCATGGCAGAGTTGACAATCTCCGCTGATGACATCCAGGGCGCGATCGCGAGCTATGTGTCGAGCTTCGAGGCGGGCACCGGGCGCGAGGAGATCGGCACCGTCATCGACACCGGCGACGGCATCGCCCACGTCGAGGGCCTGCCCTCGGCGATGACCCAGGAGCTGCTGGAGTTCTCCGGCGGCGTGCTGGGTGTGGCGCTGAACCTCGATGAGCACAGCATCGGCGCGGTCATCCTCGGTGAATCCGACAAGATCGAGGAAGGCCAGCAGGTCAGGCGTACCGGCGAGGTGCTTTCGGTTCCGGTCGGCGACGGGTTCCTCGGCCGCGTGGTCAACCCGCTGGGCCAGCCCATCGACGGCCGCGGCGAGATCGTGCCCGAGACCCGCCGTCCGCTCGAGATGCAGGCCCCTTCCGTGGTGCAGCGCAAGGGCGTCAGCGAGCCGCTGCAGACCGGTATCAAGGCCATTGACGCCATGACGCCGATCGGCCGCGGCCAGCGCCAGCTCATCATCGGCGACCGCAAGACCGGCAAGACCGCCGTCTGCGTCGACACCATCCTCAACCAGCGGCAGAACTGGGAGACCGGCGACCCGGACAAGCAGGTCCGCTGCGTCTATGTCGCGATCGGCCAGAAGGGCACCACCATCGCCAGCGTGCGTCGCGCGCTGGACGAGGGCGGCGCGATGGACTACACGACCATCGTCGCTGCGCCGGCTTCTGATTCCCCGGGCTTCAAATGGCTTGCGCCGTACACCGGTTCGGCCATCGCTCAGCACTGGATGTACAACGGCAAGCACGTTCTGATCGTGTTCGACGACCTCACCAAGCAGGCCGAGGCCTACCGTGCGATCTCGTTGCTGCTGCGCCGCCCGCCGGGCCGCGAGGCCTACCCGGGCGACGTCTTCTACCTGCACTCCCGTCTGCTGGAGCGTTGCGCCAAGCTGTCCGACGAACTCGGCGGCGGCTCGATGACGGGTCTGCCGATCATCGAGACCAAGGCCAACGACATCTCGGCCTACATCCCCACCAACGTCATCTCGATCACCGACGGCCAGTGCTTCCTGGAGACCGACCTGTTCAACCAGGGTGTGCGGCCGGCCATCAACGTCGGTGTGTCGGTGTCCCGCGTCGGTGGCGCCGCCCAGATCAAGGCGATGAAGGAAGTGGCCGGCTCGCTGCGTCTCGACCTGTCCCAGTACCGCGAGCTGGAGGCGTTCGCCGCGTTCGCCTCCGACCTCGACGAAACCTCCAAGGCGCAGCTGGAACGTGGCGCCCGGTTGGTCGAGCTGCTCAAGCAGCCGCAGTACTCCCCGATGGCGGTGGAAGACCAGGTCGTCGCGATCTTCCTGGGCACCAAAGGTCACCTTGACTCGGTGCCGGTGGCCGACGTCGCACGCTTCGAGGACGAGTTCATCGAGCACATGAAGGGTGCGAACTCCGATGTGCTCACCGAGATTCGGACGACGCAGAAGCTGTCCGACGCGACGGCCGAACGGTTGGTCGGCCTCGTTGCCGACTTCAAGCGCGGCTTCGCCACCTCCGACGGCAGTTCGGTGGTCCCCGACGCCCATGTCGCGGCCATGGCTGAAGGCGATGTCGAGAAGGAAGCCGTCCGCATCCGCAAGCCCGCCCCGAAGAAGAAGTAACGCGGAGGGGTTGGTAGTCCGATGGCAGCAACACTGCGCGAACTACGCGGGCGCATCCGTTCCGCCAAGTCGATCAAGAAGATCACCAAGGCCCAGGAACTGATCGCGACGTCGCGTATCGCCAAGGCACAGGCGAGGGTTGAGTCGGCCCGGCCGTATTCGTCACAGATCACCGACATGCTGACGAATCTGGCCGCCGAGTCGGCGCTTGATCATCCGCTGCTGGTGGAGCGCCAGAACCCGAAGCGGGCCGCTGTGCTGGTGGTGTCGTCGGATCGCGGTCTATGCGGTGCCTACAACGCGAACGTGCTGCGCCGCGCCGAGGAACTGATCTCGCTCCTGCGCAAGGACGGCAAGGAAGCCGTCCTGTACGTGGTCGGCCGTAAGGCGCTGAGCTACTTCAGCTTCCGCAACTGGGACATCAAGTCCTCGTGGATCGGCTTCTCTGAGAAGCCCACCTACGAGCAGGCGCAGGAGATCGCCGACGTTCTGGTGGCGGCCTTCCTTGCCGGTGCCGACGACGACGGCGATAATCCCGGTGCGGATGACGTTCTCGGCGTCGACGAGTTGCACATCGTCTTCACCGAATTCCGGTCGATGCTGTCGCAGGCCGCCGAAGCCCGTCGGATCGCACCGATGGTCGTGGAGTACGTGGGCGAGGACACCGCAGGGCCCAAGACCCTGTTCTCCTTCGAACCGGACGCCACCGCGCTGTTCGAGTCGCTGCTGCCGCGGTACGTGGCAACCCGCATCTTCTCGGCCATGCTCGAGGCGGCCGCATCGGAGTCGGCATCGCGTCGGCGCGCGATGAAATCGGCGTCGGACAACGCCGACGATCTCATCAAGATCCTGACCCTGATGGCCAACCGCGAGCGTCAGGCTCAGATCACCCAGGAAATCAGCGAAATCGTCGGCGGCGCAAACGCGCTCGCCGACGCAGCGAAGAAGTAGACCCCGAGAGCCCAGGAAGCGAAGAGGACCATGACGACCGTCATCTACGAGAGCGACAGCACCTCCAGCAGCACCCCCGACACCGCCGGTCGTGTGGTGCGCGTCACCGGCCCCGTCGTCGACGTGGAGTTCCCGCGCGGCCATGTGCCCCAACTGTTCAACGCACTGCACGCCGACATCACCTACGGGGAGATGGCCAAGACCCTGACCCTCGAGGTTGCCCAGCACCTCGGCGACAACCTGGTGCGCACCATCTCGATGCAGCCCACCGACGGTCTGGTGCGCGGGGTCGCAGTCACCGACACCGGCAAGTCCATCTCGGTGCCCGTCGGTGACGGAGTCAAGGGCCACGTGTTCAACGCCCTCGGAAAGTGCCTCGACGAGCCTGGCTACGGCGACGACTTCGAGAAGTGGTCGATCCACCGGCGGCCGCCGGCCTTCGATCAACTCGAGCCCCGCACCGAGATGCTCGAGACCGGACTGAAGGTCGTCGATCTGCTCACCCCGTACGTGCGCGGCGGCAAGATCGCCCTGTTCGGCGGTGCCGGCGTGGGCAAGACCGTGCTCATCCAGGAGATGATCAACCGTATCGCCCGCAACTTCGGCGGCACCTCGGTGTTCGCCGGCGTGGGGGAGCGCACCCGCGAGGGCAACGACCTGTGGGTCGAGTTGGCGGACGCCAACGTGCTCAAGGACACGGCGCTGGTGTTCGGACAGATGGACGAGCCGCCGGGCACTCGTATGCGCGTGGCGCTCTCGGCGCTGACCATGGCCGAGTACTTCCGTGACGAACAGGGCCAGGACGTGCTGCTGTTCATCGACAACATCTTCCGGTTCACCCAGGCCGGTTCCGAGGTGTCGACCCTGCTGGGTCGCATGCCTTCGGCCGTTGGTTACCAGCCGACGCTGGCCGACGAAATGGGTGAACTGCAGGAGCGCATCACCTCGACCCGCGGTAAGTCGATCACCTCGATGCAGGCCGTGTACGTGCCCGCCGACGACTACACCGACCCGGCGCCGGCCACCACGTTCGCGCACCTCGATGCCACCACCGAGCTGTCCCGTACGGTCTTCGCCAAGGGCATCTTCCCGGCGGTGGACCCGCTGGCGTCCAGCTCGACGATCCTCGATCCCGCGGTCGTGGGCGACGAGCATTACCGCGTCGCCCAGGAGGTCATCCGAATCCTGCAGCGCTACAAGGATCTTCAGGACATCATCGCCATCCTCGGTATCGACGAGCTCTCCGAGGAGGACAAGCTGTTGGTGGGTCGTGCCCGTCGTATCGAGCGCTTCCTGAGCCAGAACATGATGGCCGCCGAGCAGTTCACCGGTCAGCCCGGCTCCACGGTGCCGCTCAAGGAGACCGTCGAGGCCTTCGATCGCCTGTCGAAGGGCGACTTTGACCACCTGCCCGAGCAGGCGTTCTTCCTCATCGGCGGTCTCGACGACTTGGCGAAGAAGGCCGAGAGCCTCGGCGTCAAGCTGTGATTGCTGGCACTGTGTCGCGAAAGGTGATGTGAGATGGCCGAACTGGACGTCGACATCGTTGCCGTCGAGCGCAAGATCTGGTCGGGCAAGGCGACCTTCGTCTTCACCCGCACCACCTCTGGCGAGATCGGGATCCTTCCGCAGCACATCCCGTTGGTGGCGCGGCTCGTCGAGGACGCGATGGTGCGTGTCGAGCGGGAGGGCGAGGATGATCTCCGTATCGCAGTCGACGGCGGCTACATCTCGGTGACGGAGGCCGGGGTCACGATCCTGGCGGAGTCCGCCGAGTTCGCCTCCGAGATCGACGCCGACGAGGCCAAAGCCGACGCCGCCTCCGACGACCCGCACACCGCCGCCCGGGGGCGGGGGCGGCTGCGAGCCCTGGGTCAACTCGACTAGCGCCGACAGAACCCCGTGAGCGCGTCGATGTTGGCCATGGACGCGATGACGGGTGTGCTGTTGTTGGCGGTGCTCCTGCTGGGCTTCCGCCTGCTCAAGATGCGCAGCGGTGGCACCGCGATGATTCTTCGCGATATCCCGGCCGAGGGCAGTCACGGCTGGCGACATGGAGTGATCCGATATCGCGGAGACGAAGCCAGGTTCTACCGGCTGTCCAGCTTGAGGCTGTGGCCGGATCGCCGGCTGAGTCGTCGGGGCCTGGAGGTCACGGCTCGGCGGTCCCCGCGCGGCGACGAGTTCGACATCATGACCGACGCGACCATCGTTCTGGTACTGCAGGACTCCAACGTGGACGGGTCGCGCGGATACGAAATGGCTCTCGACCGGGGTGCACTGACCGCGTTCCTGTCCTGGGTCGAGTCGAGCCCCTCGCCCCGGGCTCGGCGCCGCAGTGTCTGACCTTGTGCCCGGGGATGCCGACCAGGCCTAATCCGCCTGCGGCCGTTGGCTTTTTGGGCCGCCCGGTTGCCACAGCACATCCTCGCCGGCGTTGGCGACCCGGGACAGGATGAACAGCAGGTCCGACAGCCGGTTCAAATAGCGGGCCGGAAGTGGACTGACGGTGTCGGGGTGATGCGTGACTGCGATCCAGGCCGAGCGTTCGGCACGACGGGTTACGGTGCGTGCGACGTGCAACATCGCCGACAGTGGGGTGCCGCCCGGCAGAATGAACGAGTGCAGTTCGGGGAGCGACTCGTTGTAGTCGTCGCACCACTTCTCCAAGCGGTCGACGTAGTCCTCGGTGATGCGGAGAGCACGACGGACGGGTTTCTCCGGATCTGAGGTCCCCGTGTCTCCAACGATGGGCGTCGACAGGTCGGCACCGGCGTCGAACAGGTCGTTCTGAATGTGGATCAGGACGGTCCGCAGGGGTTCTGCCGGCTGCCCGACGGCCACCGCGGCACCGATCGCCGAATTTGCTTCGTCGCAGTCGGCATAGGCGATCAGGCGCGGATCGCTCTTCGAGACCCGCGAGAAATCGCTCAACCCCGACGTACCGTCGTCGCCGGTCCGGGTGTAGATGCGGGTCAGGTGCACTGGCATGGTTAGACCGTACCGGCCAACCGGGAGGGGAAGCCCCGCCGTCTCCACTAAACTGCAGTCGTGGGCGAGCGTTTCCTGGTGACCGGAGGCAGCCGGTTATCCGGTGAGGTAGCCGTGGGCGGAGCCAAAAACAGCGTGTTGAAGCTGATGGCTGCTGCTCTGCTGGCCGAGGGCACCACCACGATCTCCAACTGCCCGGACATCCTCGACGTGCCGCTGATGGCCGAGGTCCTGCGCGGACTCGGTGCCACGGTCGAACTCGACGGCTCGGTGGTGCGCATCACCTCTCCGGACGAGCCGAAATACGAGGCCGACTTCGCCGCCGTCCGGCAGTTCCGGGCGTCGGTGTGCGTGCTCGGCCCGCTGGTCGGCCGGTGCAAGCGGGCTCGGGTGGCACTTCCCGGCGGCGACGCGATCGGTTCGCGCCCCCTGGACATGCACCAGGCCGGGCTGCGTCAGCTCGGGGCCGAGTGCGTCATCGAACACGGTTGCGTCGTCGCGACCGCGGACAAACTGCACGGCGCGGACATCCAATTGGAGTTTCCATCGGTAGGCGCCACCGAGAACATCCTGATGGCGGCCGTCTTGGCCGAGGGCGTCACGACCATTCACAACGCGGCGCGTGAGCCTGACGTCGTCGACCTGTGCGAGATGCTCAACCAGATGGGCGCGCAGGTCGAAGGCGCCGGCACCTCGACGCTGACGATCACGGGCGTGCCCAAACTGCACCCGACGGAGCACCGGGTGATCGGCGATCGCATCGTCGCGGCGACCTGGGGGATAGCGGCCGCAATGACCCGCGGCGACGTCACAATCAACGGCGTCGACCCCTCGCATCTCCAACTGGTGCTGCACAAGTTGCACGACGCCGGCGCGACCGTCACCCAGCACGACGACGGCTTCCGGGTGGTCCAGTACGAGAGGCCCAAGGCCTGCAACGTCGCGACGCTGCCGTTCCCCGGATTCCCGACCGACCTGCAGCCGATGGCGATCGCCCTGGCCGCGATCGCCGACGGGACGTCGATGATCACCGAGAACGTGTTCGAGGCAAGGTTCCGGTTCGTCGAGGAGATGATCCGGTTGGGGGCCGACGCCCGCACCGACGGCCACCATGCGGTGGTCCGGGGCATTCCCCAGTTGTCGAGTGCTCCGGTGTGGTCTTCGGACATCCGGGCCGGCGCCGGACTGGTGCTGGCTGGTCTCGTCGCCGACGGAGAGACCGAGGTCCACGACGTTTTTCACATCGATCGCGGCTACCCGTTGTTCGTTGAGATCCTCTCGAGTTTGGGTGCGGAAATAGAACGGGTACACTAGGCGTTACCGTCAGCAGGGAACTGGTCCGGAAGGGCCTCAAAACTCCGTGTTGACAATCCCCGCCAAGGTGAAGTAGGCTGGCAGGGTTGCTCTGAAAAGGGCAGCGAGCAGGTGTGTTGTTTGAGAACTCAATAGTGTGTTTGGTGGTTTTTGTTTTGTTGTTTTTGTTTGTTGCTGCATTCTGATACCCCCGTGTTGGGGTGTGGCGAATTTTTTTTGTGCCAGTTTTTGCTGGTGCTTGATCGGATTTCTCTGATTGGCTTTGCCGGTTTTCCGGTGGGTTTTGTTTGGAGAGTTTGATTCTGGCTCAGGACGAACGCTGGCGGCGTGCTTAACACATG
>CAIOYU010000469.1 GCA_903862565.1 uncultured Actinomycetes bacterium
ATGCCCCACGTCATCACCCAGTCGTGCTGCAGCGACGGTTCCTGCGTCTATGCCTGCCCGGTCAACTGCATCCACCCCAGCCCCGACGAGCCGGGCTTCGCCACCACGGAGATGCTCTACATCGACCCGGCCTCCTGCGTCGACTGCGCCGCCTGCGTCACGGCCTGCCCGGTCGGTGCCATCGTCGCTGAGACGCATCTGACGCCCGAGCAGTTGCCTTTCGCCGCCGTCAACGCCGCGTACTTCCCGGCCCGCCCCGAGGGCGAACGCGTGCCCCTCAATACCAGTCTGGCTCCGGTGGCACCCGCCCCCCGGGTGCGCCGCGGGCGCACGCCGCTGACCGTCGCGATCGTCGGGTCGGGGCCGGCCGGCATGTACGCGGCCGACGAACTGCTGACCCAGCGCGGAGTTCAGGCCAACGTCTTCGACAAGCTGCCCACCCCCTACGGTCTCGTCCGCGCCGGGGTGGCGCCCGACCATCAGAGCACCAAAGGGGTCACCTCGCTGTTCGACCGGATCAGCCGTCGGCGGGGATTCGGCTTCTACCTGAACGTCGAAGTGGGGCAACATATCTCTCACGCTGAACTGCTGGCGCACCATCACGCCGTGTTGTACGCGGTCGGGGCGCCGGGGGATCGTCGACTCGCGATCGACGGCATGGGGCTGCCCGGCACCGGAACGGCGACGGAGACGATCGCCTGGATCAATGGCCACCCCGACTTCGCCGGACGTGACGTCGACCTCGGTCACTCCCGCGTGGTGGTCATCGGCAACGGCAACGTCGCTCTCGATGTCGCGCGGCTCCTGACTGCTGCCCCGGACGCCCTTGCTGCTACCGATATCTCGGACAACGCGTTGAAGACATTGCGTGACTCTGCGATCCGCGAGGTGGTCGTCGCAGCCCGGCGGGGGCCGGCGCAGTCTGCGTTCACCCTGCCCGAACTGATCGGGCTCACCGGGACGGCCCACGTCGTACTCGACGATGCCGACCTCGACCTGGTGCACCGCGACCTGGCGGCCGCCTCAGATCCGCTCACCCGGTCGAAGCTGGAGATCCTGGCCGGGCTGACGTCGTCGTCGACGGAATCCATCCGGCCGCGCATTCGGCTGGCCTACGGGCTGACCCCGGTGCGGATCCTCGGTGACATCCACCCCTCCGGCGTCGAGTTCGCCCGCACCGGCACGTTGGACCCTGGCGCGATGGACACCGTCGTCCTCGACGCCGGCCTGGTGCTGACGTCGATCGGCTACCGCGGCAAGCCGGTTCCCGGACTGCCGTTCGACGACGACGCCGGTGTGGTACCCAATGTCGAGGGCCGCGTCACCGGCTCGCGCGGCGCCTACGTCGCCGGCTGGATCAAGCGCGGGCCGACGGGCTTCATCGGCACCAACAAGTCGTGCGCCATGAACACCGTCGCCGCGCTGGTCGAGGACTACAACGCCGGCCTGCTGACCGACCCGTCGGCACGGCCGGCGGCGTTGGGCCGGCTCGTCAGGGGCCGGCAACCGACGGTGGTGGACCGGGCCGGCTGGCGGGCGATCGATGCGGCCGAGACCGCCCGCGGCGTCGCCGAGCACAGACCGCGGGTGAAGTTCACAACCGTCACGGACATGCTGGCCGCCGCTGTGCCGCCTGGCAGGCGTGTGATTTCCGGCATCACCAGCCGACTTCGTAAAACCAGGACCAGCACCTGACGCACGCGGGTGACTCTTGAAAGGCAACGTGGTGTCCGTTTTGTGGCGACCTGGGACGTGTCATGGGTGCGGTACTATTTGCTGGATTACTAAGAGCGCGCCCAGGTTAGGTGCCGCCGACCGGCCACCGTGGCTCCGCGGCTGTGTGGGGCGGAACGGGGAAGGAAGAGTAGTTCAGGAATGAATGATGAACATGATGAGCGGCTTGCTGCTGTTTTCGCCAAGTCGCTCGACGTTGATATCGCCGATGTCTGTGATGAACTCTCCTACCAATCCATCCCTCGGTGGGATTCGGTCGGCCACATGGCACTCGTGGCTGCCATAGAGGAGGAGTTTGACATCATGATCGACACAGACGATGTGATCGACATGAGCAGCTTTGGCGTGGCTAAGGCCATCGTCCGCAAATATCTCTGATTCCCAGTTCGAAGGTCCCTGATTTCAAGCGCTATCGCAGGAGATCCCCCTTGTTGCTAAGCGGAAAGAACGCCATCATCACTGGCTGCCTGAAAGGCATCGGCCGTGCGACAGTTGAGGTGTTTGCTGAACAGGGCGCGAACGTGTGGGCATGCGCTCTGACACCAGACGAGGAGTTTGAGTCCTTCTGTGATGCTCTGGCGGAAGATAATGGTTGCTGGGTGAAGCCGGTCTACTTCGACCTCTGCGACGGGGAGGCTGTGAAGGCTGGCTTGAGGACAATCCAAGCCGACAAACTTCCGGTTGACTGCCTGATCAACGTAGCAGGTCTTACCGTTGATGCTTTGTTCCATATGACGACTCGGGAGCAACTCGACTTGGTGTTCAACGTCAATTTGTTCTCTCAGATTATGATTACTCAGTACTGCACCAAACTTATGATGCGTCATAAGAATGGTGGCGCCGTGGTAAACGTGGCGTCGATTGCCGGAATCGATGGCGGCGCAGGGCAACTCGCTTACAGTTCGAGCAAAGCTGGCTTGATCGGCTTCACTAAGACTCTTGCGCGTGAGTTGGGAGATCGCGGCATCCGGGTGAACGCGGTTGCGCCTGGCGTGATCGATACGGATATGAACTCTGTTGTTCCGACCGACGTATTAACAAAGCGCCTTGCGCAAACCAGTCTAGGTCGCATCGGCAGTCCACGTGAGGTGGCCGGAACGATCGCTTACCTCGCCTCGGACCTTGCTGCGTACGTGACTGGTCAAGTCCTGCGCATAGACGGGGGAATGAAGTAAGTGAACGGCAGACTTCTCGATGGACGTAACGTCCTCGTAACCGGCTGTGCGCGCGGTATCGGCAGAGCCATGCTTGAGGAGTTCGCACGCAACGGGGCAAACGTTTGGGCGCATGCAAGGCAGGCAACCCCCGAGTTCGAGCAGCACTGCGTCGCATTGTCGAGGGACTATGGCGTCGGTATCGTCCCCCTTTTTTTCGACCTGACAAATAAGGTCGACATGAAGGACGCCGTCAGGTTCTTGCTAAAGAGTGAATGGAAGATCAACGTATTGGTCAACAACGCGGGCATCACTCATAACGCTTTGTATCAATTGACATCCGAGACTTCGCTGCGCGAGCAGATGGAGGTTAATTTTTTCGCTCCATATCTTTTGACGCAGCAGGTGGTGAAGCTTCTTCTGCGTAACGGGGGCGGATCGGTCATCAATGTGGCGTCCACTGCGGCGCTAGACGGCAATGCCGGTCGGTCGGCCTACGGCGCGAGCAAGGCCGCCCTGCTGTGTTCAACACGCGCATTGTCAAGGGAAGTTGGAGCGCAGGGGGTGCGCGCCAACGTCATCGCTCCAGGTATAACGAGTACGGATATGGTCGGCAGCATGTCCGATGATGTGATTGCGGAAACCATTTCTGCAACGGATCTGCGGCGGATGGGTCTACCGGCGGATGTAGCTGGCGCAGCGGTGTATCTGGCTAGTGACTTAGCGAGCTATGTCACGGGCCAAGTGCTGCGTGTGGATGGTGGCATGTGATGGTCGCGCCTGCCGGGGAATCGGTGGCCCGTCGCATTCGACTTCGTATTCTGGAACTGGGCCTTGCCGCGGGTGGCAACGGTGCGCACCTAGGTAGCGCAATGTCAGCGGTCGAAATATTGACGACGCTCTACGGCAGCGTTTTGGATCTCGGCGGGATCAGAGACCAACGGCCCGATCGCGACCGGTTCCTGCTAAGTAAGGGCCATGCAGCGGTGGCGCTTTATGCTGTTCTTGAGGTGTACGGATTCCTGACCACTGA
Organism: uncultured Actinomycetes bacterium; assembly: GCA_903862565.1. Taxonomy (GTDB): domain Bacteria; phylum Actinomycetota; class Actinomycetes; order Mycobacteriales; family Mycobacteriaceae; genus Mycobacterium. The sequence continues at coordinate 3,922 of CAIOYU010000469.1, forward strand.
CGAAACAGGTACCTTCGAGGCAAACGGCACTACCCTTTACGCACATGCGCACCGCGATTTGTCTCGAGGAATCGAGTTTTCCGGTGGCAGCCTGAGCCTCGGGTTTTCGTACGGGGTAGGGGTTGCGCTCTCGTGCAAACGTGCCGGCTTTAGCAACCGCGTATTTGTTCTGGTTGGGGATGGGGAGTGTGACGAGGGCCTGGTCTGGGAATCGGCCATGGCGGCGGCCAATTTCGGTCTCGACAACCTCTGCGTAATCGTCGATTGCAACGGGATGCAATCGGATGGAAAGAAATCCGAAATCATGAATCAATTTTCTCTTGCCGAGAAGTTCAGAGCTTTCGGCTTTCAGGTCGAGGAAATCAATGGCCACGATTTTTCTGAGTTGGCGCGAGTTCTCGGTACTGTCAGTCCCAGTCGACCGGTAGCCGTGATAGCGCGCACTGTGAAGGGCAAGGGCATCGGTTTCATGGAGGATAATCCAGACTGGCATCATGGGGTGCTCACCGATCGACTGTTTCAGCAGGCACTGACCGAATTGTAGGGATTTCCATGGCAGCGACAATCACCAAGGCAAGTGCGCGGACTTATTCGCGTCTTGGACAGAGTGGTGCGCTGTTCGGGATGGGTCTGCTGGAAGCCGCCGACGAAGTTGGGGACGTTTACCTTCTTACGGCCGACATGGGCAAGCCTGCGGGTATGTCACGTTTCAAGAATCGGTATCCGGATCGGTTCATTAACGTGGGGATCGCCGAACAGAATCTTGTCGGCATGGCGGCGGGTATTGCATCCGAGGGCCACATGGTAGTTGCCTCCGCGCAAGCAGTCTTCCTGTCAATGAGGAGTTTTGAGCAGGTACGCCAGTTCGCCGGTTATATGAACCTCCCACTCGTGCTGGTCGGCGTGGCCGCGGGCTTTGGCCTGACCTTCTTTGGAAACACGCACTACGCAATTGAGGATCTCGCGCTCATGCGCACGATTCCAGGCATGACTGTTATGTCGCCCTCGGATGCGGGGCAGGCGGCCAAATCAATCGTCGTAGCGTTAAAGTCGGGCCAACCGACCTATATCCGCTGTACAGCTGGACTAAATGCTCCGGTTCTCTACGACACGGACTATGACCTCGAGCCAGGCCGACCTATCGAACTCAAGGCCGGGTCAGACGTGGCTATCCTCGCCACTGGTGCAGTTGTGGCCAACGCGTTGGCCGCAGCCTTTACGCTCGATGAATTAGATGTTTCGACTGCAGTTCTAGACGTTCACACCGTAAAGCCCTTTGCCGCGGACTGCCTGGATCGGTACCGCGATGTCCGGTTGCTGGTCAGTGTCGAGGAACACAGCGTGATTGGGGGACTTGGGGGAGCGATCGCCGAGCAACTCGCTGCGCAGACATCCCATCCTCCGCTGCTGCGCCTCGGCGTTCAGGACCGATTCTTGGCCCCGGGCGACTACCAATATCTGATCCAGCAGGCTGGGCTGGACCAGTCCTCAATCGTGGAGCGAATTCTCTCGGCCCTGCAGTGCTCGAAGGGGAGGCCTCACCTTGAGTCGTGATGGGCACTGTGGAGATCTAGATGGCTGAGCTGGTTTCCTCAGGATTCTGGAACCTGGACGACTGCTCAGAGACGGAAGTTGCGGTATCCGACGGGGCTGGATTCTCCATGACTTACCGTGAATTGCACGAGGCGGCCAGCAATGTTGCGGATGAGCTGAGCGGTCTGGGAACGCGGCAACTCGGATTTATCCGGTGTACCGGTTCTCCCGCATGGTTGGCGGCCTACTTGGGCACCCTGATCGCAGGGCATGTTCCGCTGCTCCTGCCCGACACCATTTCCGATGATTTGCTCACCCCGTTACTTAGCCTGTACGGACCGAGATGGATCTGGCATGAGCCAGCAGCAAGCGCGAAAAATACCGATTTCAGGCAGCTAAAGAACACCACTGTCACCGCATTCCGACAGTATCCAGACCCACTTCGGGCGGATCTCCACCCTGAGCTGGGTTGCCTCCTCAGTACGTCCGGATCGACCGGCAGCCCGAAATTGGTGCGGCTCTCGTATGGCGCGCTTGACGCTAATGCCCGCAGCATCGCACGCTACTTGGGTCTGAGTCCCGGGGAGCGGGCGTTGACAACGCTGCCTACGTCGTATTCATATGGGCTCTCCGTCGTTAACAGTCACATCAGTGCGGGCGCCGCATTAGTTTGCCGAACTGTTTCCCCGATTTCTCGCGATTTCGTCGAGACCATCAAGCGCGAACGCGTGACATCGCTGGCCGGCGTACCGTCGTGGTACCAGATGCTTTTGCGAACTGGGTTCGATAAAGCCGACACCCCTAGCGTTCGGACGTTAACGCAGGCAGGTGGACGGCTTGATGAACGCATCAAGCGCTCTGTACTGGCGATGGCCGAGCGCAAGCGCATTCGTTTCTACGTGATGTATGGGCAGACGGAAGCGACCGCGCGGATAAGTTACGTGCCTCCAGAAGCACTTTCAGACCACATGGACTCGATTGGTATTCCGATTCCCGGCGGACAGATCACCCTGGACCCCGGATCGTCCGAGATCATCTACCACGGTCCAAATGTGATGATGGGTTACGCTGATTCTGCCGAGGATCTGTCAAAGCCCGACGAATGCTGTGGTGTGCTGCGTACCGGTGACGTCGGGTCAGTCGATGAAACAGGCTACTTCCGCGTTACTGGCCGCATTAAGCGCGTCGTCAAGCTGTCTGGGAGCCGCTTCGGTTTGGACGAGATTGAGGTCGTCCTGACCCGTCTACTTGCGGCCCAGGTTGCTGTGGCCGGACGCGACGAAAGGCTCGGGGTGTACATAGAGGGGACGGATCTCGGCCTTGTTCACGCTGCGAAATCGCACTTGGCTGACACGTATGGGATTCATCCGTCCTTGTTCAAGGTTGACCTTCTAGATACGCTCCCACTGTTGCCTACCGGGAAGAAGGACTACGGTGCGCTCCTTGAACGTTTGGGCTGAAACGGGCGAGGAGAGAAACGAACTCCTCATGACTTCGAGCTTGACGAAACCTGCACTTCCGTTTGACCTCGGGCGGCCTTATCGCCTTGCGCGCGAGGATAAGCAAACTGCCTTAATTAGCGCACTGAACGAACTCACGGCCTGGCACGCCCAGCAATGCGACCCCTACCGGCGAATGGTGCAGGCCATGTTCGGTGACCTCATTGCCGCCCGCACGCTTGAAGAGTTGCCCTACCTTCCAGTGCGGCTATTCAAGTCGATCGATTTACGGAGTGTGGCTGAAGCCGATGTCGCAAAAACTCTGACATCCAGTGGAACGACCGGCCAAGCGGTATCGAAAATTTACCTCGACCGGGAAACTGCGGTGCGCCAGACACGCGTGCTTGGCGCAATAGTGGCCGACTTCCTTGGCCCTCAGCGTATGCCGATGGTCGTCGTCGACAGCGCAGAGTTACTGAACGACAGAACCCGCTTCAACGCGAGGGCCGCGGGCATTCTCGGTTTCTCAGTATTTGGTCGCCTGCACCACTATTGTCTTGATGAGCAATTGAATCTCAGATTCGATGAATTGCAGGCTTATCTGGAAGCCCATCGGCACACTCCTATTCTGGTCTTCGGCTTCACTTCGGTTATTTGGAAAAGCCTGTACCGTACTTTGGCTGACCGGGGGCTTCATATCGATTTCGGTCCTGGAAGCACGCTTATCCACGGCGGTGGATGGAAACGCCTTCGGGAGCAACAGGTTTCCAACGCTGTCTTCAAAAAGAGGTTGGGGGATCAAACGGGAATCGAGCGCGTCATCAACTACTACGGAATGGTCGAGCAAGTCGGCTCAATTTTCTTGGAGTGCGAAGAAGGTCATCTCCATAGCCCCGTGTTCGCTGACGTAGTTGTCCGTGATCCGATTACTTTGGAATCAGTTCCATTCGGGACGCAGGGGGTGTTGGAAGTCTTCAGCGCCTTGCCACTGAGCTACCCCGGTCATGTGCTGCTCACAGAGGACATGGGCATAATTCATGGAGAAGACGATTGTCCGTGCGGGCGAAACGGCCGGTATTTCTCAGTCCTCGGGCGCCTGCCACAGGCCGAGATCAGGGGCTGCAGCGATACTCGGGTCATGCCGTGACCGCCACGTCGGAGTTTCGAATTCTACTGGGTCCCGACGATGTGAGCCTCAGCGACGTTCTCCACCGGCTTGGTGCGCTTCGCCCTTGGCGGCCCTTCGACCAAAGGCTGGTCGAGTTCGTCGCCCGCCTATCGAGAAACTTGCTGGCCGATCCCCGCATTCGTGAGTTTCCCGAATTGGCTGCCCTCGGCCACTGGTTCCGCAAGGCCCGGCTGATGGAGATGGCCCGAACGCACGGATCCGGTTACCAGGGTGGGGTGCGTTTGGGCCGCGGACTGGCTTTCCACATCGCGCCAGCCAATGTGGACTCAGTATTTATGTATTCGTGGTTGCTGTCACTGCTAGCGGGGAATAGCAACATAGTCCGAGTTTCGCAAAACGCGAGCCCGCAACAGGCGCTGCTTGTGAATCTCCTGCGCGGGTTGTGCGCGGACAATGACTTCGCTGATGTGGCAGCACGCATCGTTCTCGTGACCTACCCGCATGAAAGAGAAATAACGCGCCAGCTCTCTCAGGCTTGCGCTGTCCGGCTGGTGTGGGGCGGTGATGCGACAGTCGATGAGATTCGATCAATCCATCTGCGGCCAACCGCCACGGAGTTGTGTTTTCCTGATCGGTTCTCCTTGGCGGCGATCAACGCATCGGCAATTCTGGAGCTGGATGAAAAAGCGCTGTTGAATTTGGTGCACGGGTTCTACAACGATGCTTTCTGGTTTGCGCAGCAGGCATGCTCCTCGCCGAGAATGGTGACGTGGATTGGGGAGCCTGGGGATGTGAAGCTGGCGCGAGATCGGTTCTGGCCGGTTCTAGCGGCTGAAGTGGTGCGTCGGCACCCGGAAAACTCTTCCGCGATGGTGATGTCAAGACTTGGGGCCGCATTTGAAAGTGCTGCTGCCCTACCTGCGGTTCCGGCGCTGTCGACTGCCTTGGCTGCTTACCCGTTGGTGTTGAACACCAATTGCTCCGATTTTGGAGTGCTCCGTTATACCCATTGCGGAAACGGGTTTTTTTTCCAGCAGACACTAGAGGCACTAATTGACCTTGCGCCTCGTTTGACTGATAAGGATCAGACGCTGTCCGTTTTTGGATTCGGAACTGAGCAGATTGCTGATTTCATTTCGCAACTCCCAGCCCGTGCGATCGACCGCATCGTACCCATCGGCAAGGCACTGGACTTTGACGTCATTTGGGACGGGCAGGATTTCATTTCGTCGCTGACGCGGCAAGTTGTCGTCTCAGCATAGTCACTAAGATGCGGCATATGATCTCATTGATCCTCGACTTGGGGTTTTTGGGTTCAAGGTCGCGGGCGAGGGCTCGATACCGGAGGTTAACGCTATGGCATTGCGATTCTCGGCTATCACGGAACCGTCAGAGCTCGATTCCTTAACTCAATTCCTTGCGGCTGGATTCTCCTGGAGCGAGTCAGAAAGATTCAGAATAAAGAATTCTATTCTCAAGTATAATGCTGAATTTGGCTCGTATGGCGCAGCTGCGTGGGATTCCGATGGTAAACCGGTCATTGCTATTCTCTTTTATTATCAGGGAACGATCCAGGTCCCGCAGGGCGCGAAATCCGTTGTCAATTTGTCGGCATGGTATACCGCGCCATCCTATCGTGGACTAGAGTCAATTCGGTTTGCGAAGAATCTAACGGATTTTCTCAGGTCATGCGTGATAACAAGCTACACGGTCGGAGATGAGCTTGTAGATATTTGGTTTCGCCTCGGATTTCGATTCCAACAAGTTATCAGGGTTAGGCGTTATCCTTGGACCGTAAAGAAGGGTGATCCACTTCTAAGCTCCGAGGTTTGCGCCGATACCTTGCAGTACTTGTCAGGATTCGCCTGCAATGGAAAAATGAAGCGAACAAAATACTCGGTGAGCGGTGTCGAACTGTCGGTCATATATCGTGTGCATAGGGTTCGAAGGTTGCGGATTCCGCTGCGAGTGGTGGACATCGTTTGGACTGATAATTTTCCTGCGCTAAACCAGGAACTCGGTGAAATCAGCCGAAATTTGATGTGGAATGTAAAAGCCGTAGCAGTCAATACCTTTCTAAAAATTGAAGGAGAGAGGACGCGGGCTCCCTGGATCCTCTTCTCCGAGGATAAGGGTGTTACCTTTGTCTCGCCCGCCCAGAGCGAGTTGACCTGCATTTAACCTGGGGTTGACCCCTGATGGTGGACATCTAACTGGTGGGACGGCTGGTCCCGCGGGAAGGATTTCCGTATGTCCCGAGTTGGATCATTTGTCTTAGGGGGGGTCATTTGCCTTAGTGCCTTGAGCTTCAGGCCTGAGTTGGGTCACTTTGGTCACTTTCCGAAGCCGGCAGTGCGTTGAGCAGGGATGATGCTTCGGCTTAGTGCACTCGCTAGGCACTAATTTGGTCAGTAGGCTGCCCTGGCATGGTCTGGATTCGGCGGGTGCGTACCGCTTCGGGTTCGACTGCGGTCCAGATCGCCGAATCCATCGAGGGTCGCCGCCGGATCGTCCGTCATGTGGGGTCTGCGCGTGATGACGCAGAGCTGGGTCTGCTCATCGAGGCGGCTCAGCGGCTGTTGGCTGATGACACTCAGGGCGAGCTGGATTTGGGCATCACCCCGAAAGCCGTGCGGGCCCATATGGTTGGACCTCCAGCCGAGGCGCTGTTCACCGGCGGTGCCGGTGTACCCGCCGTGCAGGAGTTGGTGGCGCGGCCGCGGGTGCTCAAGAGCTGCAGCGGGCTCCTCTACGATGCCCTGGCCGGGATCTACGCCAGCCTGGGCTTCGATGCGGTCAGCGACGAGGTCTTCCGTGACCTGGTGATCGCCCGCATCGTGGAACCGACCAGCCTGTGTCCACGGTCACGTAATTCCCCAGGGGTTGGTGTCACGTAATTCCCCAGGTTGGGAGCTGCTGTGGTGAGGATAGCGGGGGTCGGGGGTTGGTTGTCAGGCGGTTGTGGCGCCGGGTCGTTTCCGGGGTCGGTAGGACGG
>CAIOYU010000470.1 GCA_903862565.1 uncultured Actinomycetes bacterium
ACACTGATCCGGAGCCGTCCGATTTCGGACCGCTCCGTTATTGCGCGAGGGGGTTCCCCCATGGGCCGCGGCCGGGCTAAGGCAAAGCAGACCAAGGTTGCCCGAGAGTTGAAGTACAGCTCTCCGCAGACCGATTTCAGTCAGCTCCAGAAGGAGCTGACTGGGTCCGTTGGCGACGATCCTGATCAGGATGACTCCTGGAACGACGACTGGCGGCGCTGACGCGCTAGAACCGCGGGTGCTGCCCCACCATGGTGGCCCGCGGTCCGTCTTTCCCCTTGGCGATGGCGCCCAGTGTCCAGCAGTCCAAGTGGCGGGCGGTCAGGATCGCCAGCGCACGGTCGGTGTCCTCCGGCGCGACGATGGCGACCATACCGATGCCCATGTTGAACGTCTTCTCCATCTCGGTACGTTCGACACGTCCGCGCTGGGCGATCATCGCGAACACCGGCGCGGGCGTCCAGGTTCCACGGTCGATCTCGGCGACCAGTCCGTGCGGAATGACCCGTTCTAGGTTGCCGGCCAGCCCGCCGCCCGTGACGTGGCAGAACGTCCGAACCTGAGTCTCGGCGGCAAGTGCCAGGCAGTCCTTGGCGTAGATGCGGGTGGGTTCGAGCAGCTCTTCGCCGAGCGTGCGACCGAATTCCTCGACGTGGCCGGCCAGGTTCATCCGGTCGATTTCGAGCAGCACCTTGCGTGCCAGTGAGTACCCGTTGGAGTGCAGTCCCGAAGACCCCATGGCGATGAGCACATCACCCGGCCGGACGCGCTCGGGCCCGAGTAGGTTCTCGGCCTCGACCACGCCGACGCCGGTGGCGGAGACGTCATAGTGGTCGGGATCCATCAGGCCGGGGTGTTCGGCAGTTTCCCCGCCGAGTAGTGCGCACCCGGCGATGACGCAGCCGTCGGCGATACCTGAGACGATCGCGCTGACTCGTTCCGGGACCGTGCGCCCGACGGCGATGTAGTCCTGCAGGAACAGCGGTTCGGCGCCGCAGACCACGAGATCGTCGACCACCATTGCCACCAGGTCGAGACCGATGGTGTCGTGCTTGTCCATTGCTTGGGCGACGGCCAGTTTGGTACCCACTCCGTCGGTGGAAGAGGCCAGCAGGGGTTCGCGGTAGCCGCCGCGGAGGGCGAACAGGCCGGCGAACCCGCCCAGCCCGCCCCGGACCTCAGGTCGAGTGGCGCGCTTGGCCAGCGGCTTGAACAGTTCGACCGCGCGGTCACCGGCTTCTATGTCGACACCGGCCGATGCGTAAGAGATGCGGCCGTCTTCCTCGCTCATCGACGCTAAGGCTACCCGGGCCTGTCTGCTCCGCCGACGTATCGGGTCAGCCACTCGTTGAGCGGTCCCGCGGCCCGCAGTGTGGTGAGGACCCGATCCTTGGCCTTCGCAGTGCCCAACCACGCTCCCACCGGCCAGTTCTTCATCATGGCGATGCCCTTGTGGCGCAGTAGGTCGATCCGTGGGTGGTCCTTGTCGATGCCGCGGGGCGCGGTTTTCAGCACCTCGTGGGACATCGTGTCGTAGCCCGCCGAACGCAGCAGCGCGACGATCTCGGCGAGTTGTGCACCGGACTTGTTGTTCTCGACGGCGGCGCGGTAGCGCTGCAGTTCCGTCGAGTCGGGCATGTAGAGCCCGCCTCCGGCTGATAGCCCGTCGGCAGAGAAGGAGATGTAACACCGTCCCAGAGTGGCCGCACAGTTGGTCTTGTACGGCGACTTGTCCGCACTGAAGCGGACGTCCCGATAGGGCCGGAACATCTTCGCCGGGCCGAACTCGGATTCCAGTTCGGTCAGGAGTCGCTCCATGGGGGCGCGGACGTCGTTCTCGTAGCCGCCTTGCGCTCTTCCCAGTAGACCTTGGAGTTATCGGCCGCCAAGCCCTCGTAAAACTCGACGGCTTCGATGGGCCAACCCGTGAATGCCATTAGCGGGCGTCATGGGTGATGCGGCCGTCCATCATCGTGAGCAGGACTGGCACGGCGTGGATGTCGTGGGGGTCGACGCGGAACAGATCGGCACCGAGCACGGTCAGGTCCGCAGCCTTACCGATGGCCAGGGTGCCGGTCCGGTTGTCCAGTCGTAGCTGGTAGGCGCCGTTCGCGGTGTACCCGCGCAGGGCGTCGTGTAGGCCGATGCGCTGCCGTGCCACCAGGGGGGCCTCGCCGGGGTGGCCCGGCCTGGTGCGGGTCACCAGCGCTTCGATCTGGATCAGCGGGGGGATCTCCGGAATGTCCACGCCGGGGATGTCGCTGCCATAGGTCACCGTCGCCCCGGAGCGCACCAGATCGCCGTAGGGGAACAGCCGTTCCTCCACCCGGTCGGCACCCAGCAGGTTGGTGTAGATCTCGCGGTACTGCCCGTTGTAGTCGGTGCCCCACAGCGGGGTGCAGTTGGCGATGATGCCCATGGCCGCATAGCGGTTGATGTCGGTGGGGTCCACCATCGAGTTGTGCGCCAGCACATGGCGGGGCCGAAAATCCCAGTAGTCCCGGTCGCCCAGCGCCCTCGCGTAAGCATCGAGCACCACCCGGGCCGAGCCGTCGCCATCGATGTGGATGTGCATGTCGCAACCGACCGCCTGCACCGCCTCGATCTGGGCTTGGATGTTCTCCGGCGGAAAAGTCATGGTGCCCAGGTCATGTGGAGAATGGCCGCAACACGGTTTCAGCAGCAGCGCCCCACCGCTCATGAAGGTGCCGTCGGCCCACAGTTTGCAGGTGTTGATCTGAACGTGGTCGGAGCGAAGCTCGCGATGCCAGCGGGCAAGACCTTCGGCGATGGCCTTCGGATCGTCGGTGGGTGTTCGGGTCCAGTACGAGCCGGCCACCCGCACGGGAAGGGTGCCGGCCTCGTCCTGGGCGATGAGGTCCTCGAACACCCAGCGGGAGTCCTCGCTGGTCTCCCCGACGATGGTGCCGGCCTCGAAATAGGCGGTCATCCCCCACGACGGTGCGGGCTGCAGCGTGAGTTCTTGCGAGGCCCGGATGTTGGCGACGGAGAACAGGTTCTGGGCGACCAGGATAGGGATGGTGGCCGCACCCTCGACTGCGTGCCCGGTCGGGGTGCCGTCGGGATCGCGCACGTAGTACTGCGCGCCAGGGTCGGGGTCGGGGGTGTCGGGACCGATGCCTGCCGCGCGCATCGCCGCGGTGTTGAACCAGGAGTCGTGGGCATCGGCGGAGAACAGGTACATCGGGCGGTCGCCGGTGATCTCGTCGAGCCATTCCCGTCGCGGGGAACGCTCTTCGAACGAATCCGGCATCCAGGCGTGGCCGCGAAGCGGAGCGTCGGCCGACTGGGCGGCCACCCACTCACGGATCTTCGCCAGCACTGCGTCGCGTCCGACGATTCCCGCGACGTTGACGCCGAGCTTGCTCACCGCCATGGAAGCCAAGTGGTTGTGGGCGTCGATGAAGCCCGGAAGACACATCCGCCCGTCGAGGTCGATGAGTTCGGTTGTGGCGTCGATGAAGTCGTCGGCGCCGTCGCGGGTGCCGACGTGGACGAGGTCGCGGCCACGGACCACAACGGCCTGAGCCCACGGCTGGGAGGAGTCGCCAGTCCAGATCGGACCGTTGGTCAACAGGTACGAGGTCGGCACCCATGCACGCTAACCCGACCCGGTTTCCCGATGTGCGTGTTTACCGACTGTGACAGTCTGGACAGCATGAAGGTCACGTCTCCCAACAGCCCGGCTCTCTGATGGCCGACGGGCAACTCCGGTGCCTGGTCACCGGCGCTACCGGGTACATCGGCGGACGGCTGGTGCCGCGCCTGCTCGACGCTGGGTTCGCGGTGCGCGCGCTGGCCCGTACACCGGCGAAGCTGGCCGACGTTCCCTGGCGTGACCGCATCGAGGTGGCACGCGGAGATCTCGGCGACCCCGCGTCGCTGGAGGCGGCTTTCGCCGGCATCGACGTCGTCTACTACCTCGTCCACTCGATGGGTTTCGAGAAGGATTTCGCCACCGAGGAACGTCGCGCGGCGCAGAACGTCGTCGCCGCAGCCCGCAAAGCGGGCGTGCGCCGATTCATCTATCTGAGCGGTCTGCATCCGGAAAACTCCGAACTGTCAACGCATCTGGGGTCGCGCACCGCCGTCGGCGAGATTCTCATCGACTCCGGTATCGAAACGGTGGTGCTGCAGGCGGGTGTCGTCGTCGGATCCGGTTCGGCGTCCTTCGAGATGGTCCGCCACCTCACCGACCGGTTGCCGGTGATGACCACCCCGAAGTGGGTGCACAACAAGATTCAGCCGATCGCCATCCGCGACGTGTTGTACTACCTGGTCGAAGCGGCCACCTGTCCCGTTCCCAGGTCACGGGAGTGGGACATCGGCGGTCCCGACGTGCTGGAGTACGGGGACATGATGCAGATCTACGCCGAAGTGGCGGGTCTCCGCCCCCGCCGGATCTTGGTGCTGCCGGTGCTGACACCGCGCATCGCCTCGTTGTGGGTGGGGCTGGTGACCCCCATCCCGCCAGGGCTGGCCCGGCCACTGGTCGAGTCCCTGCACTGCGATGCGGTGATGAACAACCACGACATCGACACGATCATCCCGCCACCGCAGGGCGGGCTCACCCCTTACCGGAAGTCCGTCGAACTCGCGCTAGCCAAGGTGGCCCGTGGCGAGGTGGAGACCACCTGGAACACAGGGACAGCCGCGATCCTGCCCAACGACCCGGACTGGGCCGGTGAGGTGGTCTACACCGACACCAGGGAAAGCCATACGCCGGCCTCTCCCGAGAAACTGTGGCAAGCGGTCGAGCGCAGCATGCCGCCGGCCTGGCACGTCGAGCAGAGCGAGCCGGGGCGGTTGGTCAAAGCGCGCTCGACCCAACGCAGGCTCGGTGATCGATGGCTAGAAATGCGGGTAATTCCGGAAGGCAACGGCAGCCGGTACGAACAGCGTGCGATCTTCTACCCGCGCGGCCTGCCGGGTCGCCTGTACTGGTTCGCCGGTCGGCCGCTGCACGAGTTCGCACTGGACCGGCGCGTCAAGCGCGTGATGTCGGCGCTGGAAAGAGTGTCTGCCGGGTCGAGCTAGATCCGCAGAGACTCAGGGCCGACTCAACGCCGACACGTTGTCGTTGCCCGCTTGCACAGCGGCCAGCATGTTCTCGACCACGTTCTTGCCCAGCGCCGTCGCGTTGGGCAACGGAATCGGGTAATTGCCGTCGAAACAGGCGCAGCACAGTCGGCTGGCGGGCTGCTCTGTGGCGCTGATCATGCCGTGCTGGGAGATGTAGACGAGGCTGTCGGCGCCGATGGCCTGGCGAACCGACTCGAGCATCTCTCCGTCGTCGGTCTGGGTTCCCGGGGCGTTGGCGATCAGTTCGGCCGGGGTCGCGAAGTCGATTCCGTAAAAGCACGGCCATCTCACCGGTGGGGAGGCAATTCGGACGTGGACCTCGATGGCGCCGGCCTCGCGCAGCATCCGGATGAGGGCACGCTGGGTGTTGCCGCGCACGATGGAGTCGTCGACGACGATCAGGCGCTTACCGCGGATGACCTCTTTGAGCGGGTTGAGCTTTAGTCGGATGCCTAATTGGCGGATGGTCTGCGACGGCTGGATGAAGGTTCGGCCGACGTAGGCGTTTTTCATCAGGCCCTGGCCGAACGGGATGCCGGACTCCTGGGCGTATCCCACCGCCGCCGGAGTGCCGGACTCAGGGACGCCGATCACCAGATCGGCGTCGACCGG
>CAIOYU010000471.1 GCA_903862565.1 uncultured Actinomycetes bacterium
CGGGTGGCGAGGCCGGCTGCAACGGCTCGCCGACGCCACGCTGTGGCCGCGGATTTCGGGCAACTGCCACACGCACCGGGAAACCGAGCGGTCGATCACCGCTGCGGGCTTCACGGTGGAGTCCGCCCGCCACCAGTGGACCTTGCCCGCGTGGGTTCCGATGCCCGTTTCGGAGATCGTGGTCGGTCGCGCGGTGAAGGCCGGCTAGTGATGATTCCGGTATCTCGGCGGTGATTGGCAGCCTCGGGAAACAACTCATGCCGCTTCGCTGCCAGAAACGCAAAAACACCGTCGCCCTTCAGAGGATGCCCGGCGACCGATTCCGCATCCAATAGATCCCACTGATCATCAGAGCGGCCCTGCACTCACAAATCATTCCACCGCAATCTGGGCCCGCCACGCTGGACTAATTCAGCAGGCTCCCAGACGACGCCGAGCGTCAGGCGGCCGGCCCGGTCCAGTACGCCACGGACCCGTCGTACAGGCCGACGACGAATCCTTCCCCGTAGGGCAGCACGGCGGACACGTCGCCCCAATTGGCGTTGTGCAGTTCGTTCCACTGCGTCCCGGTCCACTGCTGTATCGACCCGTTACCTGGGCCGAAGACGAAGCCGTCCCCATAGGGGATCAAGGTGGAGGTCCGGGGTTCGTCGTACAGGGGACTGCCCTCGGACCCCGTCCCAGTAACCCAGACGCCGTGCAGTTCGTTCCACTGCGTCCCCGTCCACTGTTGCACCGCCCCGTTGCCGAGGCCGACGACGAAGCCGTCGCGGTAGGGAATCATCGTCTTCACCTCACTACCCCAGCCATCGTCGTGGAGTTCCTGCCATGTCGAGCCGGTCCACTGTTGCACCGCCCCGTTGCCGAGGCCGACGACGAAGCCGTCGCGGTAGGGAATCATCGTCCCCGCGCTGTTCTTCCAGCCCTCGTCGTGCAGTTCCCGCCACGTCGAGCCCGTCCACTGCTGCACCGCACCGTTGCCCAGGCCGACCACGACACCCGACCCATAGCGGATCATGCTGTAGATATTCGAATTCCAGCCGCCCTCCTTCAGGCGGCTCCAATAGCCGGAGTCCAACCACTGCCATACCCGATCCCCAGAGCCGATGACAAACCCCCCGTCGGCGGAGATCATGGGTCTCACTTGGAAGTACAGCGTGGGGCCTGAGAGATCTTGGTCATCGGCAAAGTAGTTCAGCGGTGCTCGCAGTTGCTTCCATGTCCCGCCGGGTCCGGTCCACTGCTGCACCGACCCGTTAAAGAAGCCGACGACGAACCCAGGTGCGTCGGGCAACATGGCGGTCAAACCGCCGGATCCGCCCCATGGGCCGTGCAGTTCCTGCCATGTCGAGCCGGTCCACTGCTGCACCGCCCCGTTGTCCAGGCCGACGACGAAGCCGTCGCCGTAGGGGATGAGCCTCCGCACAGGGCTGTCCCAGCTGGAGTCTTTCAGCTCGACCCACTGCCGGGCCGGGTATACCGGCTTATTGGCATCGGTGATGGTGGCTTTCCCGGAACTGAGTGCGACCCTTGTCGACGTTGCTGCGGCGGGTCTGATGATCGGCCCCGAAAGGGAACCCCCGTTGACTGCGGCCGCCGATCCCGATACCGGCGTGGGCAGAGCGGCGTAGGTCGTCAGGCCGAAGGTCTCCGCTGATTCGGCGACTGTGTCACCGAGGACTGCGACGCGGACCTGCTGAGAGGTCTGCCCCGGCGCGAAGGTGAGAACCCCCGACGCCGGGATGTAATCGGTCCCCGCGGTGGCCGGGTTGTCCGCCGGCGGGCCGCCGAACAACCCGGCCAGCGTGTCCAGCGGAGAACGCGCCACCGGGGTGGTGGCGTACCCGACGCTCACCGCGCTGTCATAGGCCCGACCCAGGCTGACGGTGAACACCGCCTCGGTCTGGGTACCGGGTGCCCCTTCGGCCACCAGAGTGTTGGTCACCGTGACCGCCGGGATCACCGGCACCCCCGGAACCACGGTGCGGCGCACCAATAGCAACGCCCCGGACAGAAAACTGCTCAGCGGGCTGGCCGGCAACGCGTTCGCCCAGTCAGCGGCCCGATCCAACACCTGCGCGACCCGCACCCCCACCGACGCGATCACGTCCGGTAGGGCCGGCGCCGGTACGGCCATCGACACCGACGGGGCGTCCGGCAGCGACGGCCAGACCATCGCCGCAGCCGGACGGACCGGCATGGCCGCTGCGGGGGCTACCGGCGGCCGCTCGGCAACAGACACCGCCGCCGCCGGCGTCGCGGGCCCGGTGCCCACCCCAGCGGGGGACGCCATGTTCCGGGGGAGGCTGACACTGGATAGATCGGCAGGACCGGACCCGGCCGACTGGCTGGTGGCCGCTGCCGGCAGCGACAACGGTGCGCTGCCGCCCGCGTCCACCGAGACACCACCACCTCGCACCCCGGCGGCCTCGCCCAATCGGACAACCTGCCGGGCCCCGATGGCCGCGGCCGCGACCCTTGCCGCGGGACGGCCCCGCACCCCGGCCCGGGCCGACCCGACCGCACCTACGTCTCGCGCGCCCCGCTCAACCCGCGCGGCACTCCCACCGGCGGCCCCGGCCGGCGTCGAACCCCCCGAAGAATCACCATCAGCGTGGGCAACCGCTGCCGGCCCCGACATCGACAACCCCGCCACGAACACCGCCGCACCCGCCCGGACAACCATGTTCGAGGATCGCCATCCATGGACACCCATCAGGAACCTTCCGCCCACCGCAACACGCGTGTCTCGCCTCGTGAAAGTCAGGTTACGGCAACAGATTCCCGGTCGGTAGGGGTGCAAATACCTAATTTCACCACGGAAAGTACTTACACCCGCATCCGAAATTCGAGATCACGACCACCAGCAACAGCACGACCAGATTTCTCGGGCAGGCTCCACTAGCCCAGCAGTTCGGGCAGACGTTGCAACAGATCCGGCAGCGCGCTGCCGGCAGTCTCGCGCAACGAGACGGTGGCCGTGGTCGACAACGGGGTCGGATGGGGGTTGACCTCGATCACCTTCGCGCCATTGGCCAGGGCGATGTCCGGCAGCCCGGCCGCCGGATACACCAGACCCGAGGTGCCGACCACGACCACCAGATCGGCGGTGGCCACCGCGCGGACGGCGGCGTTCCACGGCGCATCGGGCAGCTGTTCGCCGAACCACACGATGCCTGGCCGGATCAGCCCACCGCATTCGCAGTTCAGTGGCGTCTTCTCCAGCACAGGTTCGGGCATGTCGGGGAGCGGGCCGTGGTAGAGCGAACTGCATGTGTCGCACCAGAATTCGGCCAGACTGCCGTGCAGGTGGTGCACGTTGCGGCTACCGGCCCGCTCGTGGAGGTCGTCAACGTTCTGGGTGATGACGGTGACCTCGGCGTAGTCCTGCCAGGCTGCCACCGCTCGATGCCCGTTGTTGGGCTGGACTTCCTTCACCAGGTGATGGCGCCACAAATACCAGGCCCACACCCGTTCGGGATGCGCCTGCCAGCCCTCGGTGCTGGACACCTCGTAAGGGTCGTATTTCGCCCACAGGCCGGTGGCGTCGTCGCGGAACGTCGGCACCCCGCTCTCGGCGGAGATGCCCGCCCCGCTGAATACCGCGATCTGCACGCCCTCAAGATAGCGCGGCGTCGGCGATACTCAAGATGTGCAACTGCCGCCCCTTGACCCCGGATCGGCTGTGCCTCTGTTCGACCAACTGCGACTGGCGGTGATCGCGGCCGTCCGGGACGGGCAACTGCCAGCCGGCACCCGGCTGCCGACGGTGCGCGAATTGGCCGGTCAACTCGGCTTGGCCGCCAACACCGTCGCCAGGGCCTATCGCGAGTTGGAGACCGCGGGCGTCGTCGAGACCCGCGGCCGCCACGGCACGTTCGTGGCCAGGACCGACCCCGTCGACACGGCAATGGCCGCCGCGGCGCACGACTATGCCGAGGTGGCCCGGGCGCTGGGGCTGGGCCGGGCCGACGCCCTGCGCTACCTCGACCGTGAATTCGGCTGAGGCACTTCAGCCAACAAGGCTGAGGCACTTCAGCCAACGGGGCTCTGGCGGCTCAGCCGAACTCGAGCAGTGCGTACACGCCGCGGTACGGCTTCATCGGGCCGAACTGCCAGAATGCCGGGAAGAGGGTGCCGAAGGCGAAGCCTCGACCGTGGGGCATCGGGACGTCCCGAACGGCGGTCAGACCGGGCGTGCTGCCCACTAAATCCCTCAGCTGATTGATGGAGAGGCTGAACGGCATCGGCGGAACCCGGTAGTGCTTGGAAGCGCGAATGCCTTTGGGTGCGACCTTCTTGAGGATCGTCGGCGGGAGGTCGAAGAACATCTGTCCGCCGGGAAAGCGCTTAGCGCAGTTCGTGATCAGATCCATCGCCTCATCGGGCTGCAGGTACATCAGCAGGCCTTCGGCAGTGATGAAGACCCCGTCGTCGGTATCGACGCGGTCCATCCAGCTGTAGTCCAGCGCGGATTGGGCGAGGTTGGTGATTCGCGGGGACGGCGGAAGCAACTCCTCCCGCAGCGCGATCACCGGCGGCAAATCCACTGACAACCAACGGAACTGGGGATCTCGAACTGATGCCTCCAAGCGCCAGAAGCTGGTCTGGAACCCCTCGGCGAGGGCCACCACGGTGGCCCGCGGGTGGGTGCGCAGGTAGGCGATGGTGCATCGATCTGCGGCCAGCGAGCGCAACGCCATTTCCTGGCCGCGGAGGCCGAACTTGCTGTAGTCGACGCCGAACTGCCTGGTGAAGGCATCGCGGAGTTCCACGGCCATCGGGTCGGCGATGATGGCGTCGGGTCGGTCGGCCTGTTCGGCGCGGCCGTTCAGGGTCATCAGTGCGGTTTCCGAGACACCGCTCAACAGGTTCACCGTTCCAAACCTACCCGGCTACCCAGTTGGATGACTTTGTTGACTGTTCGTAGGTTGCGGGTTGTGGTGGTGGCCCGGTAGCGCCGCATTCCCATGGTCGTGCCGATGGTCGAGGTTACTGTGGCGGACTCGGGCACCTGCCAATACAGCACTGCCGCACCGCGGGCGATCCGGTCGTCCGGGCCGGCGACCGCGGCGAGTTCGTCGAGGACTTCCGGATCGCTGACGAACGTGACGTAGGACTGCCACTCGCCGTCCTCGGGGGTCGGGGACGCGGGGTTGAAGGGAAAGTCGGCGGCGATCGCGCGCACCGCATCGAGTTCGTAGACCAGCACCCAGGCGTCGTAACCGAATTCGGCCCGCAGGGCCGCTTCGGCCGCCGCGCGTCCCGTCGCGGTGTCGCCGGCGGCGTCGAACACCGCATTTCCGCTGGCAAGCACGGTCCGCACGTTGTCGAACGCGGCAGCCCCGAGAGCTGCGGCAACGTCTGCCATCGTGAGGTTGATTCCACCGACGTTGATCCCGCGCAGAAATGCCGCATAGCGTCCCACCCGGCAGAGGCTACCGATGGACTGGATCAGTAGGCTTTCGGTGTGACGCGTGACGTGTTCGACGACAAATTGTTGGCGTTGCTTGCGGACAATTCACTCGGTGTCCTGGCCACCATCAAGCGGGACGGCCGACCCCAGTTGTCCCACGTCGTCTACCACTTCGACCCGCGCACACAGTTGATCGAGATCTCGATCACCGAACCGCGGGCGAAGACCCGCAACCTGCGGCGCGACCCGCGAGCCTCGCTTCTGGTCAGCGCCGAGGACGGCTGGGCCTACGCGGTCGCCGAGGGCGATGCCGAACTGAGTCCGGAAGCCGCCGATCCGCACGACGGTACCGTCGAGGCACTCGTGGATCTGTACCGCAGGATCTCCGGAGAACATCCGGACTGGCAGGACTATCGCCTCGCCATGGTCGCCGACCGGCGGGTGCTGTTGAGGCTGCCGATCACCCACCTCTACGGCATGCCCCCCGGGCGGCGCTGACTTTTGCCTCAGGTGGCCAGGCGGATGTTTCGGTGCTCCCCGCCGAGATCGATCGGGCTGACCTCGACGGGTTCTCCCGAGCCCTGCGCTTGGACAACCATGCCATTCCCGGCGTAGACCACCACGTGGTGCGACGCCCCGGGAGGGCCGAGGTAGATGAGGTCGCCGGGCGTGAGCACGGAGTCCGGAATGACGGTGCCCGGGCCGCCGGCGGTGGTCAGCCAGGCCTCCTGGCCCACGGTGTTGCCGATGTTGGTGGCGTTGATATCGAAGCCGAATCCTTCGGCCGCGGCGAAGCGCGCGAGGCCCGAGCAATCGAAGCCGGTCCGGTTCTGGTCGTTGAAGGTCCATGATGAGTCGGCGCTGTCGTTACGCCAGCCGCGGGACACGCCGGGCGTGCCCGGTAGGTGCCCGCCGCCCCAGGCGTAGGAGACGCCCTGCTGCTTCGCCGCCGCCCCAACGGTTTTCAGCCCCGGATCCGACACCGCGTCGGGGTGGGGCAGGACCGTCTGCGGTGTGACGGCGCCCGGGGTGACTGCGTTGCGCTGCGAGAGATAAGCCTGCCAGGCGGCGTCTCGCGCCGGACCCGAGGAGCCGGTGAACCCGGGTGGATTGTCCTGCAGTCGAACGTGATCCGACGATCCCGAGGCGACGTGCATCCGAGGACTGTCCTCGGGGCTGCCGGCCAGTGTCGGCCTCTGACCGGTCTGATACCGCGTGTCGGCGGCGTACGGACCCGGCACCGTGTTGGGCTGTGGGGATTCGCGAGCGGCCGCCGGAAAGAAGGCTGTCGGGGCATCGTTGGCGAACGAATGCAGGTTTTCGGCCGTCCGCATGTCTGCCAGCGCGAACTCGGCCAGCAGTTGGCGGATCTCCCGCTCCAGCCCGAATGCCATGAGCGTCACCTGCAATTCGGTGACCGGTGACAGGGCCGCGTACTCCTGCAGCAGCAAACCGGGAGCCGCCGAGCCGTCGTCGCCGATCTGCCAGAACACCCCCAGGTCGCCGTCCACGAGGGCGGCCAGCTGGGTGCGAATGTCACTCAGCGTGGCACCGCCGCTGGTCAGCACCTGTTGCAGCGCAAGTAGTTTCGCCCGGTATCGCTCCTGCCCGGCCAGCAACTCGGCGCCGTGCAATTGCGCTGCCGTCGCTGCCGAGCCTCCCCAATTACCGACCAGGGTCACCAGGCCGGCGCGTTCGGCGGCGATGTCGGCCCCGGCAGCGGCGGCGGACGACGTCAGCCGGCCGGCCACGTCGATGAGCGCTTCGGGGCGTGCGGCCAGCACCCGGGACACCGTCACCGTCATGGAAACCGATTATCCGGCAGGCTCTGCGGACCCCCGGGCACCAATTTGACGCCGGCTTGAGGTTGGTGGGGATGACGCGGGTCGCCCCGGCGTAATGTTCGGGGCATGCCTGACTCAGATCCCGCCGACGAGACCAAGCGCAAATTCCGCGAGGCACTCGAACGTAAGAAATCGACTGCCGCGGGGGGTTCCGCTCACGCTGACGGCGGCAGCAAGCAGTCCCACGCCCACGGCCCGGCCGAACAACGGCGCACCTTCCGCCGCAAGAGTGGCGGATAGGTCCCGCTCTGCCTGAACGGAACGGCCGGGCGAGTCGATGACTCGCCCGGCCGCATTCGCTGGTGGCGGTGCCTAGTGGTGAGTGGCCTTCTCGGCGCCTACACCGGTCAGCGAACGGACTTCCATCTCGGCGTTGAGCACCGGGTCGCCGGTGTCCCGCGAGGTCAGCGTGCCGATGATGCCGAGCAGGAACGCCAGTGGGATCGACACGATGCCCGGGTTCGACAACGGGAACCAGTGGAAGTCCGACCCCGGCAGCATGGACGTCTTGAATCCCGACACAGCGGGGGAGAAGACGATCAGCACGATGCAGCTGAACAGCCCGCCGTACATGCTCCACAGCGCGCCACGGGTGTTGAACCGCTTCCAGTACAGCGAGTAGAGGATGGTCGGCAGGTTGGCCGAGGCCGCGACAGCAAAGGCCAGCGCCACCAGGAATGCGACGTTCTGACCGTTGGCCAGGATGCCCAACCCGATGGCGGCCACCCCCATCACCAGCGCGGCGATGCGTGAGACCTTGACCTGCTCGTCCTCGGTGACATTGTGGTTCTTCATCACGCTGGCGTAGACATCATGGGCGAACGAGGTCGCGGCGGTGATGGTCAGGCCCGCCACCACGGCAAGGATCGTCGCGAACGCCACCGCTGAGATGACGCCGAGCAGAATCGTGCCACCCAGATGGAACGCGAGTAGTGGCGCCGCCGAGTTCTCCTTACCCGGAGCATTCAAGATGATGTCCGGCCCGACCAGCGCGGCCGCTCCGTAACCCAGGATGAGGGTGAACAGGTAGAAGGCGCCGATGAGCCCGATGGCCCACACGACGGACCGCCGTGCTTCTTTCGAGGTGGGCACGGTGTAGAACCGCATGAGTACGTGCGGCAGGCCGGCGGTGCCGAGCACCAGGGCTATGCCCAGCGAGAGCAGATCGATCTTCGAGACGGTCGACGTGCCGTACTTGGCGCCGGGTGCGAGCACGTCGCGAGCCGCGACCCCCTTGGTTGTGGCCTTGTGCACCATGTCCTGCGCCGAGCCCAGGATCTCGGAGATGTTCCCGTGGAAATGGACCAGCACCATGATCGTCATGACCCCGGCGCCGGTGATCAGCAGCACCGCCTTGATGATCTGCACCCAGGTGGTGCCGGTCATGCCGCCGATGAGCACGTAGACGATCATCAGCACCCCGACGATCGCGATCACCAGCGACTGCGCGGCGCGACCCTGGATGTCGAGCAGGAGCGCCACCAGTCCGCCGGCGCCGGCCATCTGGGCCAGCAGGTAGAACAGCGACACCGTCATGGTCGATAGGGCCGCAGCCAACCGGACCGGCTTCTGGTGGAGCCGGAAGCTCAGCACGTCGGCCATGGTGAACTTGCCGGTGTTGCGCAGCAATTCGGCCACCAGCAGCAGAGCCACCAGCCAGGCCACCAGGAAGCCGATCGAGTAGAGGAAGCCGTCATAGCCGTAGACCGCGACGGCGCCGGCGATGCCGAGGAAGCTCGCCGCCGACAGGTAGTCGCCGGCGATCGCGATGCCGTTCTGGCGGCCGGTGAACGCATGGCCACCGGTGAAGTACTCCGCGGCATTGGTGTTGCGGCGACCGACCCGGATGACGATGAACAGCGTGATGAGGACGAACGCGACGAAGATGCCGATGTTGACCGCAGGGTTCCCGATCTTCTGGGCTTCGGCCAGGATGCTGATCCGATTCACTGTTCACTCCAATGCATCTCGGCGCGGATGGCCGCGGCCCGTGGATCGAGCTCACGGTTGGCGAACCGGATGTACAGACCGGTGATCAGGAACGTGGTGACGAACTGGCCGAACCCGATGATCAGGCCCAGGTTGATGTTGCCCCAGACTTTCGTGGCCATGAGGTCGTGGGCGAAGGCGCCCAGCAACACGTAGGTGGCGTACCAGATGAGGAAGAACGCGGTCATCGGGAAGACGAACCGCCGCAGTGTGCGGCGCAGGTCCTGGAACTCCGGGCTGGCTTGAATAGCCAGATATTCCGCCCCCGGGGGGTGCGGAGGTTGGCCGTCGGTGGTCGACATGTCGTGCAGTCCTTCCGGTCGTTCGCGCGACGAGACAGCGCAATGCGTAAGCGCAGTTACACCAAGGATGTCTCAGGAGACGCGCTTTTGTCCGACATTCGTTTGCATTGGTAGCGGGAACGCTTCGCGATCAGCAGTTGGCGTTGCGGTGATTACCCGAACCGGCACTTCGCCGACGTGATCATTCCGGGAGGCGGAATTGTAAACAGCGTGTAAATGGGGGTTGTCCAACCGCTGCAACATCATTGGATCAGGGGGGAAGGCCAACAGAAACTGTTCCGGCGAGGGATCAAGCGGAGGAAACCATGAAAAACACCGCGCGAATAGCCGTCACCGTCGGACTACTGGCCGCAGCGGCGATGCCCCAGGCGAACGCAGACCCCGCCGATCCGAATACCTGGCCGGTGGCGGACAACGCCGCCTACAGCACTGCCGCCGAACCCGGTTGGGTGTTCTTCCTGCCGGGCACCGGCAACGCTGCGAGCGGGTGCGGCATCGGGCCCGACGGCACCGTCGGATGCGACATCGTCGTCTCCAGGAATGCAGACGGGTCGGTGGTTCAGTGGGGGAACCCGGGTCCGCCCGGCTTTTACAGTTGCAACCCTCCCGGTCAGACGGATCTGAATTGCCCGCTCCCGCAGCCGGGAACCAATCAGATCGTCGCTGACCCGTCGAAGCCGGCTCGGTACGTCCAATCCGCTGCTCCGACGTTCACCCGCAATCTTGGGGTATTGGTCCCCGGCTACCGGTTGGTCAACGGGGGTGCGTCCTGTTACGTCTCGGGTGCATCTCCGGGCGGCATAAACTGCGACACCGCGGGCAACGGATTCCATTGGAGTGCTTCGGGCGGCATCCTCGAGTAGGCGACGCGAGCGAAGATTTTCGAGTTCCTCGACAGCTTCTGGCGCACGGTTGGATGATGGACACCATGAGTCAGATCTGTTTGACCCAAGACCCTGAAGCGGATCAACTACTCAGCGACAACCCGTTTGCATTGCTGGTGGGAATGCTTCTCGATCAGCAGGTGGCCATGGAACTCGCCTTCGCCGGGCCGCGCAAGATCGCCGACCGGTTGGGCGATTTCGACCCGGTTTCGATCGCAGACTGCAACCCGGAGAGATTCGCCGCGCTGTGCGCAGAAAGCCCTGCGGTGCATCGCTTTCCGGGTTCGATGGCCAAGAGGATCCAGGATCTTGCCCGCGAGATAGTGGACCGCTATCACGGCGACACTTCTGCGTTGTGGACCCGGGACGATCCCGACGGGGCCGAGTTGCTCCGACGGCTAAGGGCACTACCGGGTTTCGGCGAGCAGAAGGCAAAGATCTTTGTGGCGCTCCTGGGCAAGCAGTACGGGGTGACGCCGCCGGGGTGGCGTGTCGCTGCCGGTGACTACGGCAAGGCCGGCAGCCACATGTCGATTGCCGACGTCGTCGACCGGGGGTCCCTGGATCAGGTTCGGGCGTACAAGAAGAAGATGAAAGCCTCGGCAAAAGAGGCCGCGGCGGTCAAGGCCGCGTCGGTCAAGAAGGAGAAAGCATGAAAACCCACCTCAATTGTCCCTGTGGCGAGGCGCTCACCGGCAAGGACGAGGACGAGCTGGTCGAGGTGGCGCAGGCGCACCTGGCCGCCGTCCACCCTGGCATGCAGTACGAGCGCGAGCACATCCTGTTCATGGCCTACTGAGCCTGATCTGAGCCGGATTCACTGGGGCTAGATCTTCTTCGGGCGGCTCTTCCTGGCCGGCTTGACGCCGAATGCGGCTTCGAGGTCCTTGAACGCCTGCTCGGTGAGCGGGATCAGTTCGGCGATGTTCCGCATCAGGATCGCCTCGGTGACGAAGCCGACGCCGACCCGGTCGGCGTAGTTGCACACCGTGACGTTGAGACCCATTCCGTCGTAGATCGAGGAGACGGGGTAGATCTCGTCCAGGTGGGCGCCGTTGAAGTACATCTCCTCCCGCGGTCCGGGGACGCTGGAGATCGCCATGTTGCAACTCGGCGGCAGCAG
>CAIOYU010000472.1 GCA_903862565.1 uncultured Actinomycetes bacterium
CCAACCCGAGGTGATCGTCATCTGCACGCCGTCGGCCGCGGCCGCGGACGCCGCCTGCTGAACCGCTCCGAGCAGCGCGGGATTGAGGTATCCGACCGCAGGATTCTGTACGTCGTACGGGCTCAGTGCCTGATAATCGGCGGAGGCTGTGGCAGGAGCGCCGACCGAGATGGCCGCGGCGATCACGGTTCCGATAATGGAGACGATCCGCATGACCAACAAACATAGTCATCCGTGGGTGTGCGCGGCGATCACACCCGGGCCTCACCACGCCGATCCCGCAGCGAGCGCCGTCGCGTCAGCCCACAGGATGCGGACCAGGATCGCGATACCGACGACGACGCCGTGGCGGTGTGGCCGGGATATGCGGTGCCGGCCCGGACCTACGGCGCCGAGCGGATAACGCGTCAGTCGCCGCTGCCGGTGTTGACCAACTGGGCCGCGGGGATGGTGGCGCTGTCCGCGGTCTTCATCGGACTGCCCGCTCTGACGGTGAAACCCCCGGCCCGGTACAACTGCCCACCGGACTGCGGAAATCCACCGTCGGGGAACCCGGTCTCGACCAATCCCCGATTCACCGCCATGGGCGGGCTGTTCTCCGTTGCGTATCCGGCACCGGGCTCGGCCTACGACGTCACGACCGATACCTCCGGAGTGACCGCGCGGTTCACCGCGGGCGAAGGCGGAAAACTGCGTCTGACCGGCGAACCCGCCGACGGCCGAAATGCCAGGGACGTCGCGAAGAACTTCATCGAGGCCACGTTCCCGACCGCGAACAACGTCTACGAGATCCCCAACGCGATGGTCGGATTCCAGCCGGGCTACGGCGAGGTCGCCGACGTCTTCCCGTTGAATCTGGAGACCAGTTCCCGGCGGATGCGCGCAGTGGTGATCGTCGCGGTGAAGAACGACCTCGCCCTGATCGCGGCCGCGTTCGGCCCGTACCACCAGTTCGGACCGAATTTCGGGCCCGGCCGACCCTCACCGGCGAGCCTCCAGATCGCCCAGGACATGGGAAGGTACGTCAACAGTTTCCAGTGGCAGGGCGACCCACCGCGCTAGGGTTTCGCCGAACCACGCCGGAATGCCCCCACACGGGTGACAATCGCGGCGTGGTCCGCGAAAGGGTAGGAGTCCGATGGCGTTAGTCCTCGCATACGGTGTCGTGCTGCTGATCAGCGTCTCGCTGTCCGGTTTGGCGGCACGCACCGTGCTGTCCACCGCGTTGCTGTTCCTGGTGGCCGGGGCGTTACTGGGCCCCGGCGGGCTGGGCATCGTCACCCAGAGCGCCGAGGACGAGATCGTCGCCGTCCTGGCCGACATCGCCCTGTTCACGGTGTTGTTCACCGACGGCCAGCGCGCGAGTGTGCCCGCACTGCGCGAAGGCTGGCGACTGTCAGGACGGGCCCTGGGCCTCGGCATGCCGCTGGCCATGATCGGCATCGCCATTCCCGCGCACTACCTCGCCGGCCTGGACTGGGCGACAGCCTTTCTGCTCGGCGCCATCCTCTCCCCCACCGACCCGGTGTTCGCCTCGGCACTGGTGGGCCGCAGCGATATTCCGCTGCGACTGCGGCGCCTGCTCAATGTGGAGTCCGGCCTCAACGATGGTCTGGCACTGCCGTTCGTGCTGATCTTCCTGGCCATGGCCAAGCACGAGAGTTCCCATCTGGGAACCGTTCTGCTGGAACTGGTCCTCGGCCTGGTGATCGGGGTCGGTGTGGCGGCGTTGGTCGCTCTGGCCTGGCGCAGCCGGATCCTGACCGCCGAGCCCCGATTGCAGCCGCTGGGCCCGGTCGCGATCGCGATCGTGGTGTACGCGATTTGCCATCTGACACATGCCAATCCATACCTGGCAGCCTTCGCGGCCGGGTCCGCGCTGGCGACGCTGGATCACGTCGCCGCCGAGCATTTCGAGCCGTTCGGCGATCTGCTCTCCGAACTCACCAAGTTCGCCGCCCTGCTGCTGTTCGGCGCTCTCATCACCCCCGAGCGGTTGTCCCACCTGGGCTGGCAGGGCTGGCTGCTGGCGGTGCTGGCCATCGTGGTCGTTCGGCCCGCCTCCATGCTGTTGTCCCTGATCCGCACACCGATGCCGCGCTCCGAACGGCTCACCGCGGCATGGTTCGGCCCCAAGGGTTTCGCCTCGGTGGTGTACGGCCTGCTGGTGCTGCAATCCGGAATCCCCAACGGGGAGAAACTGTTCGACCTGATCGCCGTGACGATCGCGATGTCGATCATCGTGCACTCCTCCACCGACGTCCCAGTGGCGCACATGCTCAGTATCGAACCGCCCGACGACCTGCCCACGGGCCAGCACGACCCTGCGTTCGACATTCCGGGCGCAGACGAGACCGGGTCACCACCGACAGTGGTCCCGACGACGAGGCCGGACCCCCGACTCTGAGGATCCGTCGATCTACGGGAATTCGATGTAGCGGCCCACTCCGGCGGCAGAGGCGCGATCGAGCACCAGCGAACTGAGTGCGACGTCGTCCATGGCGATGCCCATGTTCAGGAACATCCGCCGACCCGTGGTCGGTACGTCGACCTCACCGTTGACCACCGCGGCCAGATGCGTGTCAGGTTTGGGAAGGCCGAAGAAGTACAGTTCGTCGGCGACG
Organism: uncultured Actinomycetes bacterium; assembly: GCA_903862565.1. Taxonomy (GTDB): domain Bacteria; phylum Actinomycetota; class Actinomycetes; order Mycobacteriales; family Mycobacteriaceae; genus Mycobacterium. The sequence goes on from CAIOYU010000472.1 coordinate 2,625, forward strand.
GAACCGTACTGGCCCAGGTCGTCGACGCTGTAGATGACGGCATCGCGAAAAGCCTTGGGGGCCATGGCATCGTCGTAGTCCACCGGGAGCAGCAGCGCGTTGGGATCGGTGTTGGAGCAATCCAGCTTGGGATCCAGTGGCACGGTGATCGTGGTGATCACCAGATCGGCGCCCTCCACCGCGTCGGTGGGAGATTCGGCAACCCGGGTCACTCGGTCACCGGCCTTGTCGAGCAGGTCCTGGGTTCTCTCGGGGCTTCGGTCGAAGGCCGTCACGTGGGTCAGCTGGGGATGCTCGGTGAGTGCGACCTCGAGGTGGCGGTGTCCCTGAAGCCCGCAGCCGACGATGGCGAGGTGCTTGGGGTCACCCGGAACGTGGCGCATGGTCACCCCGGAGACCCCCGGTGTGCGCATCTCGGTGATCCAGCCGCCATCGAGCAGAGCGATGGGCCGTCCCGTCTCGGCGTCGTTCATGATCATCACGCCGTAGATGTAGGGCAGCCCCTTGGTGGAGTTCTGCTCATAGCCGGCCACCCACTTCATGCCGATCCGGTCCGAGCCGCCCAGGTATGCCGGCATCGCGTGGATGAACGCGTCTTCGCGCGAGGTGACCTTCGGCTTGGGCGGGTTCTGCACCAATCCTCGCGCCTTCTGCGTGAAGGCGTCCTCGAGGACGTCGACGATCTCCGTCCAGGTCAGGCCCAGACCTACGAGGTCGGCCCGATTCAGAACCAGCATCTGGTTGTCGCTCATAGAAGAACCGTAGCGTTGCCGAAGCCCTGACGCTGAGGTTGCTGGATATGATCCGGGCATGAACCCCGTAGAGAACTCCGGCCCGGTCCCCGGCCAGCCGATGGCCAACCCAGGGTGGTACCCGGATCCTTCAGGGGCTCCGCTGCAACGGTATTGGGACGGCACCTCATGGAGCGGGCACGCAGTCGCACCGCACTCCGCACCCGCGCCCGCCGCGCCGGGCCGCAAGTGGGTCCCATGGGCGATCGCTGCGGTCTGCGCGCTGTTGCTCGTCGCGCTGCTGGTGGTCTGGATCAATCGGCCGGGCCGGCAGGGCCAGCCCGGCCAGCCGGGACAGAGCGGCCAACGGACAACAGCCATGGCCGTCGTCGGCAACGAGAAGCCTTAGAAATTACTCAGGTAGGCGTACATAAACGCCGTGCCGGCTCTTTCGAGCC
>CAIOYU010000473.1 GCA_903862565.1 uncultured Actinomycetes bacterium
GTCGTGTCCGGTGTCGTGTCCGATGTCGTCTCCCATGGGTTCATTTTCACGGTTGTCCCCGCCCCGGCCAACACACGGGCGCGAAAGTGCCGGTAAAACGCCGCAGAACGTCGATCTCGGCGAGGATGAGGGGATCGTGCGAATACTGACCGCCCTGTTCGGACCCACCGGGGTCGCCGATCGCGCGCGTGCGCTACGGGATGCCGGTGCGGCCGGGGTGTTCACCTTCGAGGGCCCGCACGACGTGTTCGCGCCGCTGACGCTCGCGTCGACCGTCGGCGGTCTGGACCTGATGACCAACGTGGCAATAGCGTTTCCGCGCAACCCGATTCAGCTGGCCCATCAGGCCTACGACCATCAACTGCTCAGTGGCGGCCGGTTCACGCTGGGCCTGGGAACGCAGATCCGCACCCAGATCGAGAAGCGCTACGGCAGCGCATTCGACCGCCCGGTGCCCCGGATGCGCGAGTTCGTCGGTGCGTTACGGGCGGTCTTCGCAACCTGGCAGACGGGCCAGCGCCTGGAGTTCCACGGCGAGTTCTACCGGCACACGCTGATGACGCCGACCTTCAACCCCGGGCCCAATCCCTTTGGACCGCCGCCGATCTACGTCGGTGCGCTGGGCCCCCGGCTGACCCGGATGGCCGCCGAGGTGGCCGACGGACTTCTGGTCATGCCGTTCTCCTCGACGCGGTTCCTGCGCGAGGCGACCATGCCGACGGTGCACGAGGGCCTGGCCGCCTCCGGCCGGTCGGACTTCGTCGTCGTCCCCGAGGTCATCGTCTCGGCGGGGGATGACCACGCGGCCACCCGGCGGCTGCTGGCGTTCTACGGTTCCACTCCGGCCTACCGGCCGGTGCTGGACCTGCACGGGTGGGGGGACCTGCAGCCGCAACTGCATGCGTTGTCCAAGCAGGGGCGGTGGGCCGAGATGGGCGGGTTGATCAGTGACGAGGTGTTGCACACCATCGCCGCGTGCGGGACGGCGCAGCAGATCGCCGCTCACATCCGTGAGCGCGCCGATGGCGTCTCGGACACCGTGTGCCTCTACCAGCCCGGTCCGATTCCGGTCGACACCCTGGCGGCGGTCGTCGCCGAACTCGCGAAGTAGCCGCCCGCGGGGTCAGGGGGCGACGGTCAGCCAGTCGGTGAAGCCCGACGGGTCGTGGCGGCCCAGTGCGCCGTGCTCGAACAGGCCCCAGCCCTCGGTGGTCGCCCCGCCTTCGAGGCACAACGCACGCCCGACATGGTCGATCACCCCGAACCCGGATCGGCCGATGATCGCCGGGTCGGTCATGTCATAGCTCACCCGTTCGGTGAACTTCTCGCCCTTCCAGACCCCGTGCAACCAGTCCGGGTCGCCGCCGTAACCGCCGCCGACGTGAATGGGCACGCCGAGTCTCGACTCGACCTCCAACCGCAGCGGCAGACCCGAACCGTCGGTGGCCTCGATCGTCGCCCCGGTGGGAATCCTTGTGCCGGAGCGGTAGTGGATCCGCACCCGGGGCCAGCCCAGTTGCTCGACACGGCCGTCGGGCCAGATTCGGGTGCAGTCGTTGAGAGTGCGGAATCCGTTCGGCTCCTCCTGGATGATCAGGACTATCGCGAAGTCGTCGAAGGCCATCGGTACATACAGCCACCACATGCCTTCGAACGGGGGGTCCGCGGGGCGGCCGGCGGGCTGGGGTTCACCGACCGGGCGGACGCCCCAGGATCGGTCCCGGGTGCCGATCCAGGTGGCGGGGTCGACGGTGATCTGATCGCCGTCGACGACGATGTGTCCGCTCCACGCACCCACCTGGGCGAACCGCTGTGCGTCCAACGTGACCCGCGCGCCCGAGCGCAGAACATGACGTTGCTCCTGAACAACGGGGAAGAGGCCCTGCCAGGTGAGGTCGACGGAGATACCCTCGGTCTGCTCCATGACGATGCGCAAGGTCTGCAGTGGGTCGATGACGTCAACCCGATAGCCGTTGACGTGCTGGTGCAGTCGGTTGGAGTCGATGGCATCCGACAGGTGCACCGCGGTCTGCAGATCCCCGCCCCTGCCGTATCTGCCGCCTCCGCGGCGGGAGATCAGCACGAAGGCGTCCTTCACGCCGAGGTTGGGGTAGTACCCGATCCCACTGATGACGAAGATGTCGCCGCTGCGGTCATGGGCGTTGAAGTAGGAGCGGTCGTAGAAGTTACGGTCCGACGAGCCCGGCCACGCTATCGGCTGGGGGAGTTGGTGGACGGGGTACTCGTCGAGGGGGCCGATCACTGCTGCGACGCTTCGTGATTGATCAGCCGGCGCAGCAGGCCGCCGTGGTAGAAAAGCGCGTCGACGTCATCGGGCTTCTCGATCTCGCCGAAGTGCACTCGGCGGGCGCCGGTGCGCATGAACACCACACACCAGATGACCCCGGAGTAGACATAGAACCAGTGCAGGTCGGCGAGTTCGACGCCGGCCAGTGTGCGGTAGGTGGCACGCACGTCGTCCTCGCGCAGCAACTCCGGCAGGCCCGGCAGGGTCGCCAGCCCGGCGATTTCCTCAAACACCAGGTGCGCGAAGATGATCCAGGCCACGTCGAGTTCCCGTGGGCCGACGGTCGCCATCTCCCAGTCCAGCACCGCCACCGGTGTGAAGTCGCGGTAGAGGACGTTGCCGATACGGGAGTCGCCCCAGGCCAGCACCGGTTCGGCGGCGGCGACGTCGGTGGGGAACCGGTCCTCCAGCCAGGCGAACGCCTTCTCCACCAGTGCCGAACGGCCGACATCGGGGACGGCGAACTCGTACCAGTCTTTGAGTCGCGTCAGGTGCCGTCGCAAGGGGGTGTCCCCGGGCGGGTCGGACTCGACGAGGAACCCGAAAGTCTCGGCAGCGTTGGGAATTGAATGCAGTTCGGCCAGCACGGCGATGGTGGCGTCCTGCAGTTCGCGCTGGCGCGCGGCCGGCGCGTCCGCGAGCCAGTTGCCGCCGAAGGTGTAGGGCAACACGTCGGGCGGCACCGCCCCCTCGACGTGGTCCATCAGAAAGAACGGGCTGCCCAGAACCGTGCCGGTCGGCTCAAGCCAGCGAACCTGCGGCACTGGCACCTCGGTGAGCTCGGACACCAGCCGGATCAACTCGAACTGGTGGTCCATCCGATACGCGGGGAACACCGGGACGTCCTCGGTGGTCGGAGCGACCCGGGCGACCCACTTCTGCTCCACCGGCTTTCCGTCGTCGTCCCAGCGTCCGGTCAGGATGATCGTCTCCGAGGACATCCCGTTGGAGTCGACGCCGCTCTCGACGGTCACAGCGGGGGTGTGGCCCAACCGGGTGGACAGCCACTGCGACAGCGCCGCCGGGATGGTGCTGACGTCGCGCCCGGAGCGCTGCAGGCGCGAGATCTCGGTGTCGATTGACGGTTGATCGGTCACGGCTGCCTCCAGCCACCACGATACGTCGGGAGGCCATCTGAGGATGGCGGTTCTTGACACTCGGACAACAGTCGACAACAGTGTTCCCGTAATTATCGAGGCTGCTATCGGCGGTGCCGAATCAGCCGAATCAGAAAAGGAGACGTCTATGACGTCCGCTGTATATGCCGATCGGACCCCTGCGACGGTGGTCTCACGCCTCTGGACCGCCACCGTGCTGTCGGGGGTCCTGACCGCGGTCCTGGGAGTGGCCCTGCTCGTCTGGCCGGACAAGTCGCTGATCGTCGCCTCGGCACTCTTCGGCGCCTACCTGCTCATCAGCGGCATCGTGCAGGTCGTCATGGCGTTCGCCCACCACGTCTCCACCGGCGGACGGTTCCTGCTGTTCATCAGTGGGGCGCTGTCGGTTGCGCTGGCCGTGCTGGCCTTCCGGCACTTCGGTGAGGGCTATGCGCTGCTGCTGATGGCCATCTGGATCGGCATCGGGTTCATCTTCCGCGGCACCGCCGTGACCGCGGCTGCCGTCAGCGATCGTGGCGTGCCCGGTCGGGGTTGGACGATCCTCTCCGGGATCCTGACCGTCATCGCCGGCGTCATCACCCTGGCATGGCCGTTCGACTCGATCTCCGTCCTGACTCTGGTCGTCGGTGCCTGGCTGGTCGTCATCGGCCTGGTCGAGATCGGAGCGGCGTTCGCGATCCGCAAGGACGTCAACTCGCTCACGAGCGCCATTCGGGGATAACCCGGTTCGCGGATAGACCGCGACAGCCTGAGCCCGCCACCGTCGTCGACGTGGCGGGCTCAGTGCGTCAGAAGGGTTCTTTGGGAGGGTGCGTCACGGTCCCAGGAACCGTCCGGCGTTGTCGGCGAGATCGAGCAGCGGCTGCGGCAGGGCGCCCAGGGCGAAGGTGACGAACGCGGTCAGGGCGATCGCCGCGACGCTCAATGAACTCGGCGGTGCCACCTCGGGCGCGTCCTCGGGGGGATCGGTGAAGAACATCAGCACGATCACCCGCACATAGAAGTACGCGGCGATGGCACTGGCCAGCACCCCGACGATCACCAGAGCGATCGACCCGCCCTGGGCGGCGGCCTTGAACACCGCGAACTTGCTGACGAAACCACTGGTCAGCGGAATGCCGGCGAACGCCAGCAGGAACAGCGAGAAGACCACGCCGGCAATCGGATAGCGCCGGCCCAGGCCCGCCCACCGGGCAAGCTCGGTCGCCTCGACGCCGTCGCGGTCGCGGACGACGCTCACCACGGCGAAGGCGCCGAGGGTGGAAAACCCGTATGCGGCAAGGTAGAACAGCGTGCCCGACACCCCGCCCCGGTTGGCGGCGATCACACCGGTGAGGATGAACCCGGTGTGTGCCACCGCCGAATAGGCGAGCATCCGCTTGACGTCGGTCTGGGTGATCGCGGTTACCGTGCCCAGCACCATGGTCAGGACCGCGATCACCGACAGCACCGGGCGCCACTCGCCTTGCAGCGCCGGCAGTGCGACGTAGAACAGTCGCAGCAGTGCGCCGAATGCGGCGATCTTGGTGGCCGCGGCCATGAATGCGGTGATCGGGGTGGGTGCTCCCTGGTAGACGTCGGGTACCCAGGAGTGGAAGGGCACCGCCCCGACCTTGAACAGCAGCGCTGAGGCCACCAACGCGCTGCCGATGAGCGCGAGTGCGGTGTTGGTGGTCTGGGTGTGGATCGCCCCGGCGATCCCGATGATGTCCAGTGTTCCGGCGTAGCCGTACAGCAGGGCCGCGCCGAACAGGAAGAAGGCGGACGAGAACGCCCCCAGCAGAAAGTATTTCAGCGACGCTTCCTGGGAGAGCATTCTGCGATGGCGGGCCAGGCCGCACAGCAGGTACAGCGGCAGAGAGAGCACCTCGAGGGCGACGAACATGGTCAGCAGGTCCGCGGCCGCGCCGAACAGCAGCATGCCGCCGACGGAGAACATGGTCAGCGGGAACACCTCGGTCTGCGCCACGCGCAGTGTGGTGGCCACCTTCTCGGCGACGCCGCCGGGTACCGCGGAGGCCTGCGGGGTGAACGCATCCAGACCCCACTCCCCGGAACCCCCGTGGCCCGGGCCCGACGAGCTTCGGGATTCGGCGATCAGCAGCATCCCGAGGAGCGCCACCAGCAGGATTGTGCCCTGCAGGAACAGTGCGGGGCGGTCGATGGTGACCGCGCCCATCGCCGCCAACCGCCCAGCCCCGGCGTCCATGGTGGCGTAGGTGCGCACCACGGTGGCCAAGGCGGCGGCCAGGCCGGCCACGGCTAGCGCCACCTGCGTCAGATACCGCCTGCGCCGCGGCAGGAACGCCTCGACGAGAACCCCGGCGATCGCGGCGCCGAAGACGATGAGCATCGGTGACAGCAGGCCGTATTCGATGCTGGGCGCGGTCATCGCGGGCCTCCCGTCGTGGACCCGGCCCGAGTCGCAGTGACATCGGTGGGGGCCGGGTCGGACTGGTGGATCCCCGAGAGGGTGTGGCTGACGGCGGGGTTGATCACGTCCAGTGCGATCTTCGGGTATACCCCGAGCACCACCAGCAGCGCGATCAGCGGCACCACGACCAGAAGTTCGCGGCGACGCAGGTCCGTCACCGCCTCGTTGCCTCTGGCCAGCGGTCCGGTCATGATCCGCTGGTACATCCACAGCACGTACACCGCCGAGAGCACCAGAGCCAGCACGGCCACCACCGCGAACACCGGGAAACGGGTGAAACTGCCGACGAGAACCAGGAATTCACTGATGAACGGGGCCAGGCCGGGCAGCGACAGCGTGGCCAACCCGGCCACCAGGAAGGTGCCGGCCATGACGGGGGCGACGTTCTGCACCCCGCCGTAGGCGGCGATCGCGCGGGTCCCGCGGCGGCTGACCAGGAACCCGGCGATGAGGAACAGCGCCGCCGTGGAGATCCCGTGGTTGACCATGTAGAGGGTCGAGCCTGACTGGCCCTGGCTGGTCATGGCGAAGATGCCCAGGATGATGAAGCCGAAGTGGCTGATCGAGGTGTAGGCGATCAGCCGCATCACGTCGGTCTGACCGATCGCCAGGACCGCCCCGTAGACGATCCCGATGACGGCCAGCGCGACGACCCAGGGGCGGAATTGCACTGCGGCGTCGGGGAACAGCGGCAGGCAGTAACGCAGCATGCCGAACGTGCCGACCTTGTCCATCACCGCCATCATCAGGACAGCCGAGGCGGGCGTGGCCTGCACGGCGGCGTCGGGAAGCCAGCGGTGCAGCGGCCACAGCGGCGCCTTGACGGCGAAGGCGAACAGGAAGGCCCCGAACATCGCAGTCGCCACCGCCGGCTGGATCGTGAAGGAGCCGTTGGAAATGGCGTCGGCGATCTGGCGGAAGTCGAACGTACCGTCCTCGAACACGTTGGTGTTGGAGGTCACCACGTACAGCCCGACGACGGCCGCCAACATGACCAGGCCGCCGAAGAGGTTGTACAGCAGGAACTTCACCGCAGCCTTCGGAGCCGCGGAGGCGGCGACATCGGACTGAGCCGTCGCTCCGCGTCCGCCGAAGCCACCGATCAGGAAGTACATCGGGATCAGCATCGCCTCGAAGAACACGTAGAACAGCAGAATGTCCAGGGCCATCAGCGACATCAGGACCATGCCCTCGATCGCCAGCGTCAGCGCCACGTAGGTGTGCGGGCCGCGCTCCCGCAGACCCGGCCGGTCGTCGGCGTCATTCCAGCCGGCCAGCATCAGCAGAGGCACCAGAACCGCGGTGAGCACCACCAGGGCCAGTGCGATGCCATCGAGGCCCAGGATGTACCCGGTGCCGAAATAACTTATCCAGGAGTGGTTTTCGACGAACTGGAAGCGTTCGCCGGCCGGATCGAACCGCACTGCCAGGATCAGCGCCACCACCAGAACCGCGAGCGAGACGCCCAACCCGGCATATTTGGCGTTCTGTCGCTGGGCGCCGGGCAGCACGATGATCACCACGGCACCGAGGATCGGCAGTGCCCACAACACGCTCAGCCACGGGAAGTTCGTCACGCGATCACCTCCACAGCGCCATGATCAGGACCCCACCGGCGGTCAGGGCCGCACCGCCGAGCATCGCCAGGGCGTAGGTGCGGGCGAACCCGTTCTGCAGAGCGCGCATGCCGTCGGAAATCCGGCCCACGGCACCCGCCAGCGCACCGACCGACCCGTCGATCACGGTGTCGTCGACCGCGACAAGGGCTTTCGTGACCTGCTGGCCGCCGCGCATGAAAACCGCCTCGTTGACGGCATCGCCGTAGAGGTCGCTGCGGGCCGCGGCGGTGGCCAGGGAGATGTCCTGCGGGGCGACGCGCGCCACCACACCCGAGTACTGCCGGTAGGCGATCGCGATGCCGACGGCGACGGCGGCCAGTGCCAGTGCAGTGGTGACCCACGCCGGGATCCCGTGGGATGCCTCGTGGCTGCCGGTGACCGGTTCCAGCCAGTCGCGCAGGGTCAGGGCGAGCACGGCGCCGGCACCCACCGAACCGACCGCCAGCACCACCATCGGGGCGGTCATGATGCGCGGCGACTCGTGCGGGTGGGGACCTGTGCTTTCCCCCGGAACTTCCCAGCGCGGCGTCCCGAAGAACGTCAGCAGCATGACGCGGGTCATGTAGTAGGCGGTGATCGCGGCGCCGAGCAGGGTTGCGGTTCCCAGCAGTCCGCCCTTGATACCGCCTGCGTCGAAGGCGGTCTCGATGATGGCGTCCTTGGAGAAGAACCCGGAGAACGGGGGCACCCCGATGATGGCGAGGTATCCCAGCCCGAAGGTGATGTAGGTGATCGGCAGCACCGTGCGCAGGCCGCCGAACCGGCGCATATCGGTTTCGTCGTCCATGGCGTGCATCACCGACCCGGCGCCGAGGAACAGGCCGGCCTTGAAGAAGCCGTGGGTGAGCAGGTGCATGATCGCCACCGGATAGCCGGCCGGGCCGAGACCGGCGGCCAGCACCATGTAGCCGATCTGGCTCATGGTCGAGGCGGCCAGTGCCTTCTTGATGTCGTCCTTGGCGCAGCCGATGATCGCGCCGAACAGCAACGTCACCGCGCCCACGACGGTCACCGCGGTCTGGGCCGTCGGCGCCAGGTTGAACACCGGGCCTGAACGCACGATCAGATAGACACCGGCCGTCACCATGGTGGCCGCGTGGATCAGCGCCGAGACCGGGGTGGGGCCTTCCATGGCGTCGCCGAGCCAGGACTGCAGTGGCACCTGCGCGCTCTTGCCGCACGCGGCGAGCAGCAGCAGCAGTCCGACGGCGGTCAGCGTGCCGTGGCTCATCTGCGGGGCAGCGGTGAAGACCTCCGAATAGCCGACCGACCCGACGGCGGCGAACAGGACCATCAGTGCGATGGCCAGACCCATGTCGCCGACCCGGTTGACCACGAACGCCTTTTTGGCGGCGGCGGCGGCGCTGGGCTTGAAGTACCAGAAACCGATCAGCAGGTAGGAGGCCACGCCCACGCCCTCCCAGCCCAGGTACAGGCCGAGATAGTTGTCGGACAGCACCAGCACCAGCATGGCGGCGACGAACAGGTTGAGGTAGCCGAAGAACCGCCGGCGGTCCGGGTCCCCGGCCATGTAGCCCACCGAGTACAGGTGGATCAGCGACCCGACACCGGTGATCAACAGCAGGAAGCAGACCGACAGAACGTCGAGTTGCAGGCCGAAATCGACGTTCAATGCGCCCACCGGCACCCAGGAGAACAGCGTCTCGTGCACCACCCGGTTGTCGGCGGGCCGGCTGATCAGATACCCGAACAGCACCAGGCTGAGCAGGAACGAGCCGATCACCGTCGCGCAGCCGACCACGTGCCAGCGGGTGAAGCGGGTCTCCAGGTCAGCCCGCCCGCCCAGCAGCAGGACCGCCGCCCCGAGCAGGGGCAGCGCGATCGTCAGCCAGAGCAGTGTGGTCATCGTCAGTGCCGCAACAGGTGGGCTTCATCGACGTCGGAGTTACGCCGGGTTCGATAGATGGCGACGATGATGGCCAGTCCGACGACGACTTCGCAGGCGGCCACCACCATGGTGAAGAACGCCACCGTCTGACCTTCGAGTTCGCCGTGCATCCGGGCAAAGGTGACGAAGGCCAGGTTGGCGGCGTTGAGCATCAACTCCACACACATGAACATGACGATCGCGTTGCGCCGCACCAGGACACCGGCCGCACCGATGGTGAACAGCAGCGCCGACAGATACAGGTAGTGATGCACGTTCATCGTCGGGCCGTCCCCTCCGGGTCCGTGCGTGCCCGGTTCCGGATCACGGCGCTGACCGACGAGAGTTCCTCCGAACCGTCGGGGAGCAGGCCCGGGGTGTCGACGGCGTTGTGGCGGGCGTAGACGCCCGGGTTCGGCTGCGGGGTGGCCCGCCCGCCGCCGCGGAAGCGCTCTATGGCCATCTCGCGCTGGGTCTTACGGGGGGTGAGCCGCTCGCGGTGGGCCAGCACCATCGCGCCCAGTGCGGCGGTGATCAGCAGCGCGCTGGTCAACTCGAACGCCCACAGGTTGCGGCCGAAGATCAACTGCGCCAGGCCTTCGACGTTGCCGCCTTCGTTGGCCTTCGCCAGGCCGACGAAGGTGTCGGTCGACATGGTGCCGATGCCGGCGATCAACAGCACGCCGAAACCGAGGCCGGCCAGGATCGCCGCAATACGTTGTCCGCGAATGGTTTCCACCAGGGATTGGGCGGAGTCCACTCCGACGAGCATCAGCACGAACAGGAACAGCATCATCACCGCGCCGGTGTAGACCACCACCTGGACCACACCGAGGAACAGCGCATCCTCGGCGACGTAGAGGATAGCCAGGGAGATCATCGTGATCGCCAGGAAGATCGCCGAGTACACCGCCTTGGGCGCGACCACGACGCCGAGTGCACCCAGCACCGCGATGGTGCCCAGGATCCAGAACGCGATTGCCTCCCCGGTCATGAGGCCGTCTCTTCGCCGGCCGGAATAGGGCCCGTGGGCTTGACCCGTCCCAGGTAGTAGTCGTCGTCGGTGGTGCCCGGGGCCATGGGATGCGGCGGGGCGGCCATGCCCGGCTGTAGCGGGGCCAGCAGTTTGTCCTTGCCGTAGATCAGATCGGCACGGTTGTCGTCGGTCATCTCGTAGATGTTGGTCATGGTCAGAGCCCGCGTCGGGCAGGCCTCGATACACAGCCCGCAGCCGATGCAGCGGAGGTAGTTGATCTGGTAGACGCGGCCGTAGCGTTCACCGGGGGAGTAGCGCTCGGTGTCGGTGTTGTCGGCGCCCTCGACGAAGATCGCATCGGCCGGGCATGCCCACGCGCACAATTCGCACCCGATGCACTTCTCCAGGCCGTCGGGGTACCGGTTGAGTTGGTGGCGGCCGTGATAGCGCGGCGCGGTCGCACCGGGACTCTCCGGGTACTGCTCGGTGATCGGCTTCTTGAAGATCGTGGCAAAGGTGACCTTGAAGCCGGCGAGTGCAGCGAGGAACTTAGGCACGTGCCCCCTCCTTCGCATTCGGGCGCGCGTCGGGTAGTGGAGGGACGGGGAACGACCCTTCCGATGACGGTGGTGGTGGCGGGGGCACCGACGCGATCCGCCTGCGCCGCAACGAGCTCAGGGCCAGCACCACGGCCAGCAGCGCGGCTGCGGCTAGCAGGCTGGGAACGACGCCGGTGTGGCCGGCGGTGCGCAGGGAGGCCACGATCAGGATCCACACCAGTGACACCGGGATCAGCAGTTTCCAGCCCAGCGCCATGAACTGGTCGTAGCGCAGCCGCGGCAGGGTGGCGCGCAGCCACATGAAGACGAGCAGGAAGCTCCACATCTTGGCGACGAACCACAGCACCGGCAGCCACCCGGTGTTGGCGCCGGCCCAGATGCTCAGCGGCCACGGGGCGCGCCAGCCGCCGAGGAACAGGGTGGTCGCCAGGGCGGACACGGTGGCCATGTTGACGTATTCGGCGAGGAAGAACATGGCGAACTTCAGCGAGGAGTACTCGGTGTGGAATCCGCCGACCAGTTCACCCTCGGCTTCGGGCAGATCGAACGGGGCCCGGTTGGTTTCGCCCACCATCGCGATCGCGTACACGGCGAACGACGGCAGCAGCAGCACGATGAACCAGACGTGGGTCTGTGCGGCGACGATCCCGGAGGTCGACATCGTTCCCGAGTGCAGGAACACTGCCGCGAAGGTCAGTGCCATCGCGATCTCGTAGGAGACCACCTGCGCGCTGGAGCGCAGACCACCCAGCAGTGGGTAGGTCGACCCCGATGCCCAACCGGCCAGCACGATCCCGTACACCCCGATCGAGGAGATCGCGAGCACGTAGAGCACCGCGACCGGCAGGTCGGTCAGTTGCAGAGCAGTGGTGTGGCCGAACACCGACACCGTCGGGCCCAGCGGGATCACCGCGAACGCCAGGATCGCGGTGATGACGGAGATCGCCGGTGCCGCAAGGTAGATCGGCTTGTCGACCCCGGTCGGGACCAGGCCCTCCTTGAGCGCCAGCTTGATGCCGTCGACCAGGGACTGCAGCAGCCCGTACGGGCCCACCCGGTTCGGGCCGTAGCGCATCTGCATGCGGCCCAGCAGCTTTCGCTCGACAAGGATCGCCACCAGCACCGTCAGCAGCAGGAAGGCGAAGATGCCGACGGCCTTGGCCAGCATCAGCCACCACGGGTCATGGCCGAACACCGCCGGGTCGGGATAGGTGACTCCACCATTGGCGAGAGGGTGATTCACTGGCTGTCTCCCGCCTCGATGTGTACGACGGCGCCGGTGGTGACGCCGAGTTCGCGGTGTACCGCGCTGCCGGCGGAGTTCAGCGGCAGCCACACCACCTGGTCAGGCATGTCGGTCACCACAAGCGGCAGGCGCAGTGCCCCGCGCCCGGTCGAGACCGTCACCGCCTCGGTGGCGCCGATCGCAGCCGCGGTCGCCGCCGACAACCGGGCCACGGCGGGCCGTGCCGTGCCAGCCAGGTACGGTTCACCGTCCTGTAACCGACCGGCGTCCAACAACATCCGCCATCCGGCCAGCACCGCCTCGCCGGGATGCAGGGAGGGTTTCGGCCCAGCGGCGACGACGGCCGAGTCCGGGTGACTGCCGTCGCGGGTGCCCAGTCGGGCCAGCTCGGCGCGGGCCGCCTCGACCGTCGGCAACCCGAGGTCGCGTCCGAGTTCGGCGGACAAGGTGTGCAGCACCCGAAGATCGGACATCGCCGTCGAGGACAGGGCGGCCTCGAAGGGCCGCACGCGGCCCTCCCAGTTGATGAAGGAACCGGCCTTCTCCGCCACCGGCGCAACCGGGAACACCACGTCGGCCAGGGCGGTGACGGCGGACTCGCGAACCTCCAGGCTGACGACGAAACCGGCGGCCTCAATCGCGGCCAGCGCGGCCTGCGGATCGGGCAGATCGGCCGGGTCGACCCCGCCGATCACCAGGGCATCGAGATCGCCGTGCGCCGCGGCATCGAGAATGGCGGCGGTGTCGCGGCCATTGCCCGCGGGAAGCTCACCGCTGCTCCAGGTTTCGTAGACCTCGAGGCGACCCGCCGGATCGGCGACCGCGCGGCCGCCGGGCAGCAGAGTGGGCAGGCAGCCGGCGTGCAGGGCGCCCGGTTCGCCGGCCCGGCGTGGAATCCAGGCCAGCCGAGCCCCACTGTTCGCCGCCAGACGGGCGGCCGCCGACAGCGCACCCGGGCTGGTGGCCAGGCGCTCGCCGACCACGATGACCGCCCCCGATTCGAGCTCACCGGTCAGCGTGTCTAGGGCGTCGGCCTCGCCGCCGGGGGCCGTCGGGATGAGCCGGGCGGCCAGTTTGGTCGAGCCGCGTGAGGCGAACGGCGCGATGGTGATCACCTGCAGGCCGGTCCTGCGGATCGCCTTGCGCAGCCGCAGGAACACGATGGGTGACTCGTCCTCGGGCTCGAACCCGGCCAGCACCACCGTCGGCGCGGCCTGCAGGTCGGCGTAGGTCACCGTCATCGGCCGGCCTGCCACGTGGGAGGCCAGGAACGCCGTCTCCTCGGTGGAGTGCGGTCGCGCCCGGAAGTCGATGTCGTTGGTGTCCAACGTGATCCGCGCGAACTTGCTGTAGGCGTAGGCGTCCTCGGTGGTGGCCCGGCCGCCGACCAGCACGCCCGCCCGGGCTCCGGTCAGCCCGGCGGCGGCCCGTGCGAGGGCCTCCGACCACGACGCAGGCCGCAGGGCGCCGCCGTCGTCGCGCACCAGTGGGGTGGTGAGGCGGTCCCCGGTCCGGGTGTAGGCGAACGCCCATCGGCCCTTGTCGCAGTTCCACTCTTCGTTGACGTCCTCGTCGTCCCCGGCCAGGCGGCGCAGCACCACCCCACGACGGTGGTCGGTGCGCTGGGCGCAGCCCGAGGCGCAGTGCTCGCACACGCTGGGGGAGGACACCAGGTCGAACGGGCGGGCGCGGAACCGGTAGGCCCGGCCGGTCAGCGCGCCGACCGGGCAGATCTGCACGGTGTTGCCGCTGAAGTAGGAGTCGAATGCCTCCCCGGGGGCGATCCCGACCTGTTGTAGGGCGCCGCGCTCGAGCAATTCGATGAACGGGTCGCCGGCGATCTGCTGGGAGAACCGCGTGCAGCGGGCGCACAACACGCAGCGCTCGCGGTCGAGCAGCACCTCGTCGGACAGGTTGATCGGCTTGGGGAAGGTGCGTTTGACGTCGGTGAACCGGGTCTCGGCCCGGCCGGAGGACATGGCCTGGTTCTGCAGCGGGCACTCCCCGCCCTTGTCGCAGACGGGGCAGTCCAGGGGGTGGTTGATCAGGAGCAGTTCCATGACGCCCTGCTGGGCCTTGTCGGCGGACTCTGAGGTGCACTGGGTCCGGACGACCATGCCCTCGGTGACGGTGGTGGTGCAACTGGCCAGCGGCTTGCGTTGGCCCTCGACCTCCACCAGGCACTGCCGGCAGGCGCCCACGGGATCCAGAAGCGGATGGTCGCAGAACCGGGGTATCTGCACCCCGAGCATCTCGGCGGCGCGAATCACCAACGTGCCCTTGGGGACTGAGAACACCGTGTCGTCGATGGTGACCGTGACGAGGTCACCGTTCGGCTGCGTCATCCCCATCCCCCGAGCGTCGCGCTGAGTACACGTTCGGCGGCCGGCGTTGCGCCGGCGCGACGCTGGGCGGAGGTGGAGGTGGCGGTGGAGGCGGAGGGGGAGGTGGTCATGCGCCCACCCCCTCGGGGGCGGCGAGCATGGACGCGTACGGGTCGAACGGGCAGCCGCCGTCGAGGTGGGCCTCGTACTCGGCGCGGAAGTACTTCAGCGAGGATTGAATCGGCGAGGCCGCACCGTCACCGAGCGCGCAGAACGACTTGCCCAGGATCGCGTCGGCGATGTCGAGCAGTTTGTCGAGGTCCGATTTTTCACCGCGGCCGGTCTCCAGACGTTCGTAGATCTGCGCCAGCCAGTAGGTGCCCTCGCGGCACGGCGTGCACTTGCCGCAGGATTCGTGAGCGTAGAACTGCGTCCAGCGGCGCACGGCGCGCACCACGCAGGTGGTCTCGTCGAAGATCTGCAGAGCCTTGGTGCCCAGCATCGAACCGACGCCTGCCACGCCCTCGTAATCCAAAGGCACGTCGAGATGTTCGGCGGTCAGCAGCGGGGTCGACGAACCACCGGGCGTCCAGAACTTCAGCTCGTGCCCGGCGCGCACGCCGCCGGCGTACTCCAGCAGTTCGCGCAGCGTGATACCCAGCGGCGCCTCGTACTGCCCGGGCCGGGTGACATGCCCGGACAGCGAATACAGCGTGAAGCCCGGAGACTTCTCGGTGCCCATCGACTTGAACCAGTCCACCCCGTTGGCCAGGATCGGGGGCACGCTGGCGATGGATTCGACGTTGTTGACCACGGTCGGGCTGGCGTACAGGCCGGCCACCGCGGGGAACGGCGGCCGCAGCCTGGGCTGCCCGCGCCGGCCCTCCAGCGAGTCCAGCAGCGCGGTCTCCTCACCGCAGATGTAGGCCCCGGCCCCGGCATGCACGATCAGATCGAGGTCATAACCCGATCCGAGGATGTCGGTGCCCAGGTAGCCCGCCTCGTAAGCCTCGGCGACGGCGGCGCGCAGGCGGCGCAGCACCGGAACCACCTCGCCGCGCAGGTAGATGAAGGCGTGCCGGGCCCGGATGGCGTAGGCCGCGATCACGGCGCCCTCGACGAGGAAGTGCGGCGTGGTCAGCATCAGCGGCATGTCTTTGCACGTGCCGGGTTCGGACTCGTCGGCGTTGATCACCAGGTACCGCGGCTTGGTGGACTTCTGGTCGATGAACGACCACTTGGTGCCCGTCGGGAACCCGGCCCCGCCGCGTCCGCGCAGCCCGGATTCCTTGACCTCGGCGATGACGGCGTCGGGATCCATGCTCAGCGCCTTGCGCAGGCCGGCGTATCCGTCGTGGCGCAAATAGGTTTCCAGCGTCCAGGGCTGCGGGGCGTCCCAGAAGCGGCTCAGCACGGGGGTCAGCATTCGTCCTCCCCATCCCCGTCCAGCCCATCCCCATCCCCGTCCAGCCCATCCCCATCCCCGTCGAGTGAGGAACCTTGCGGAGGTCTACTCGCACTGTGTCTGCGTGAGTCCTCACTCGATGCGGGACGGGATGCGCGCAGGCCGGCCAGGGTCGGCGCGCCGGGCCCCGTCGTGTCGGCGACGTCCGGGCCCAGTCCGGCCAGCGTGCGCGCGGTCTCCCGGAACGGGCACAGTGCCGCGGCTCCCCGGGAGGGGGTGACGGCCTGTCCGTCACGCAGCGCGGACACCAGTTCCCTTGCGCTGGAGGGTGTCTGGTTGTCGAAGAACTCCCAGTTGACCATGACGACGGGCGCATAGTCGCAGGCGGCGTTGCACTCGATGTGCTCCAGGGTGACACGTCCGTCGGGGGTGGTCTGCCCGGGGTGGACGCCGAGTTCGTCCTCCAGGGCCTCCAGGATGGCGTCACCGCCCATCACGGCGCACAACGTGGTGGTGCACACCCCGATCAGGTAGTCCCCGGTCGGGCTGCGGCGGTACATCGAATAGAAGGTGGCCACCGCGGCGACCTCGGCCTCGGTGAGACCGAGTTGATCGGCGCAGAAGGCGATTCCGGCCTTGGTGAGGTAGCCGTCCTGTGACTGCACCAGGTGCAGCAGTGGCAGCAGGGCCGAACGGGCCTGCGGGTAGCGGGCGATGATGGTGGCGGCGTCGGAGGCCAGTCGCTCGGTGACCTCCCGCGGGTATGACGCCGGGCCGGCGATCGGGGGGCCGGGCTCGTCGGGCCGCGGGCCCAGGATCAGGTCAATGCTCACCTGTCGCTCCGTCCACTGTCGACGATCACCTGTCGACGCCCCCCATCACCGGGTCGATACTGGCCACCGCGGCGATGACGTCGGCGACCATACCGCCCTCGCACATCGCCGCCACCGCTTGCAGATTGGTGAAACTCGGGTCCCGGTAGTGCACCCGGTAGGGCCGCGTGCCGCCGTCGGAGACCATGTGCACGCCGAGCTCGCCGCGGGGTGACTCCACTGCGCTGTACACCTGGCCGGCCGGCACCCGGAACCCCTCGGTGACGATCTTGAAGTGGTGGATCAGCCCCTCCATCGAGGTGCCCATGATCTTGGCGATGTGGTCGGGGGAGTTGCCCAGGCCGTCGGGCCCCAGTTTCAGGTCGGCAGGCCAGGCCAGCTTCTTGTCCTCGATCATCACCGGACCCGGTTCCAGCCGCTCCAGGCACTGCTGCACGATCTTCACCGACTCGTGCATCTCGCCGATCCGGATCAGGTAACGGCCGTAGCAGTCGGCGGTGTCGGCGGTGACGACGTCGAAGTCGTAAGTCTGGTAGCCGCAATAGGGTTGGGCCTTGCGCAGGTCGTGCGGCAGCCCGGTGGACCGCAGGACCGGCCCGGTGATGCCCAACGCCATACAGCCGGTGAGATCGAGGTAGCCGATGCCGACGGTGCGGGCCTTCCAGATGTAGCTCTCGGTGAGCAAGTCCTCCAACTCGCGCAGTCGGCCGGGCAGGATCTTCAGCAGCTCGGCGACCCGGGCCGGCCCGTCGTCGGGCAGATCGGCCGCGATTCCGCCGGGTCGGATGAAAGCGTTGTTCATCCGCAGGCCGGTGATGGCCTCGAACACCGTCAGGATCAGTTCGCGTTCCCGGAAGCCGAAGAACATCGGCGTCATCGCACCCAGCTCCATGCCACCGGTGGCCAGTGCCACCAGGTGCGAGGAGATCCGGTTGAGCTCCATCAGCATCACCCGGATCACCGACGCGCGGGCGGGGATGTCGTCGGTGACGCCCAGCAGGCGTTCCACGCCGAGGCAGTATGCGGTCTCGTTGAAGAACGGCGACAGGTAGTCCATCCGGGTCACGAACGTGACGCCCTGGGTCCAGGTGCGGTACTCCAGGTTCTTCTCGATCCCGGTGTGCAGAAACCCTATGCCGCAACGGGCTTCGACGACGGTCTCGCCCTCGATTTCCAGGATCAGTCGCAGCACGCCGTGGGTGGACGGATGCTGCGGGCCCATATTGACCACGATCCGTTCGCCGGCCTCTCCGGCCCGGGCGGCGGCGACGATCTCGTCCCAGTCCTGCCCGCCGAGCACGACCACCGGATCGGTCATCGGTAGGCCCTGCGCTGATCGGGTGGCGGGATCTGGGCGCCCTGGAATTCCACCGGCACCCCGCCCAGCGGGTAGTCCTTGCGCTGCGGGTGGCCCTCCCAGTCGTCGGGCATCTCGATGCGGGTCAGTCCCGGGTGTCCGTCGAAGATGATGCCGAAGAAGTCGTAGGTCTCCCGTTCGTGCCAGTCGCAGGTCGGGTACACCGCGAACAGCGACGGGATGTGCGGGTCCGCATCCGGGCAGGCGACCTCCAGGTGCACCCGCCGGTTGTGGGTGATCGACATCAGCGGGTAGAAGGCGTGCAGTTCGCGGCCGGCATCCTCGGGGTAGTGCACTCCCGATACGCCGCAACATAATTCGAACCTCAGCGCCTCGTCGTCGCGCAGGGCGGAGGCCACCGCGGGCAGGTGTTCCCGACGGATGTCGAGGGTCAGTTGATCGCGGTGGACGACCACGCGCTCGACGGCGGCCCGGAAGCCGTCGGGGCCCAGCACCTCGGCCAAACGGTCGACGATGTCATCGAAGTAGCCGCCGTAGGGCCGGGCGCTGCTGCCCGGCAACTCGACGCGTTGCACCAGTCGTCCGTACCCTGAGACATCGCCGCTGCCGGAGGTGCCGAACATGCCGCGATGTAGGCCGATCACTTCCGAACCACCGTCTGGCGTTGCATCAGAGTCACCGTCGGCGCCGAGTGTTGCGCCGAAGTCACCGTCGGCGCCGTGCTGCCCGGTCACCGCAGGAGGCCCTTGAGTTCGAGCGTCGTCGGGGCGGCCAGTGCTGCTTTCTCCGCGGCGGCGATCGCCTCGGCGCGGTGCACTCCCAGTGGCATCTCGGCGATCTTGGCGTGCAGGGCCAGAATGGCGTTGAGCAGCATCTCCGGGCGGGGCGGACAGCCCGGCAGGTAGATGTCGACCGGAACGACGTGGTCGACGCCCTGAACTACCGCGTAGTTGTTGAACATTCCGCCACTGGAGGCGCACACACCCATGGCCAGCACCCACTTCGGCTCGGCCATCTGGTCGTAGACCTGCCGGAGCACCGGCGCCATCTTCTGGCTCACCCGTCCCGCCACGATCATCAGATCCGCTTGGCGCGGGGTGGCCGAGAACCTCTCCATGCCGAACCGGGCGATGTCGAAGCGGGGTCCGGCCGTCGCCATCATTTCGATTGCGCAGCAGGCCAATCCGAATGTCGCCGGCCACAGCGAACCAGCCCGTACAAACCCGGCGACCTTCTCCACCGTGGACAGCAGGATGCCGCCCGGGAGGGATTCCTCTAGTCCCATTCCAGACCGCCCCGGCGCCACACGTAGGCATAAGCCACGAAGACCGTCACCATGAAGATCGCCATTTCGACGAGGGCGAAGGTGCCGAGCTGGTCGAAGGTCACCGCCCAGGGATAGAGGAAGACGATCTCGATGTCGAAGACGATGAACAGCATCGCCGTCAGGTAGTACTTGACAGGAAAGCGTTGCCCCATCGGCTCTTCGGCGAGGGGCTCGATGCCGCACTCGTACGCTTCGAGTTTCGCCCGGTTGTAGCGACGCGGGCCGACCACGAGCGCGACGACCACCGAGACCACCGCGAAGACGGCTGCGATGGCCCCCAGCACCAGGATCGGCGTGTAGAGACTCATGCTCTGCGGCCCCACTCCTCGTACGCGACTGATGTGATCTGAGGCACAGCCTACAAGTGGGTTACCGGACTGGCGCGCGCAACAGGCCCACGACTGCGTCGGCAAGCCGGATCGGGTCGATCGGCTGGGGGACCGCCGCCTCGGCCCGGGACCATTTGGCCAGCCAGGCGTCATCGGCGCGGCCGGTGAGCACCAGTATCGGCGGGCAGTGGGCGATCTCGTCCTTGAGTTGCTTGGCGATCCCCATGCCGCCGACCGGGGACGCTTCACCGTCGAGAATCACCAGGTCGAACCCGCCGGCGTCCATGAGCTGGACCACCATGGCGCCGGTGGCGACGTCGGTGTACGCCACCTCCGGCAGGTCCGGGTGGATCCGGGTGCCGAGTGCCAGCCGGACCTGTTCGCGGGTGTCGGAGTTGCTGCTGTAGACCAAGACGCGCAGTGCCACAACCGCGATGCTAGCCGGGGGACCTGGTGAAGACGGCGTCAAACTCGAGCTTGGTCGACGGCGGCATCATGCCGGCCATGTTCCCGCTGACGCCCCACGTCGTCCGGTCGACCACCGGACCGAACTGCGCCCCGGGATCAGCGTCCAGGCGCCGACGACGGCGGGGTCGATCAGGAGCGATTGCAGGGCCATGCTGCCGATGGTAGGCCGGGCGAAAAGGAAAGCTCCCCGCCCGGTTGGGCGGGGAGCTTCTCGAAAATCTGCTGGGGGTAGTGGACCGACTATCCGGCAGGGGTCGTGGTCGGGGCCGGAGGCGGCGTCGGCGTCGCGGTCGTCTTCTTCGACAGAATCCGCTGCAGAGCGTTCGCCAGGCCCTTGTTGTTGGGCTTGAGCTGGACCAGCGCACCCAGGATGCCGGCGGCGCCGCCACCGTTCTTGGCAATGGCCGAGATGGTCTGACCGACGTTGTTGCGTGTACCGCCGTTGTTGCCGTTGCCCGGGGCGGCGCTGGCTACCGGAGCCGACACGATGGCGGCGGCGAGCACGCTCGCGGTCGCTACTTTCCACTTCATGGCTGTTACTCCCTCATTGATCTCTGGCGTGGGCGCTTCGCGCGGGCCGGACAATCTGAGCGTAGCCGAATGCGCATCGCTCGGCAAACCAATTCCTAATGACGAAAAAATCTATTTAATGCACAGATAGGTCGGGAAGGTCGGTCAGCAGCTATCGCGTGGAGATTGCTGGACATCGCGCTGGGCCACGTTCGA